>JANNYL010000463.1:0-9859 GCA_031410075.1 Flavobacteriales bacterium | reverse complement strand
ATCGTGCCCCAGGTTGCGTCGGTCACGACGAGTCCGCTGTCAGCGAGGCGTATCGGCACGCGCATCGGTTCGCGATCACTCCCGGCGCGCTGGCGCTCTGGGAGCCGCCGCGGTTCAGGCGACATCGCCAGCCACCTCGGTGATCAGTGAGACATTTCGCATCGCTGTCCGGACGGAGAAGACCTGTACGCAGCACCCCTGTACGCAGCACTGTTCACGAGAGAGCGGCGGACGAGATTCGAACTCGCGACCCTCAGCTTGGGAAGCTGATGCTCTACCAACTGAGCTACTCCCGCCTGAACAGTGGCCGAATTTAACCATCCACTCCTACTTTGCCGGAACAGACCAAGAATGAAACACCAGAAAGGCTTAACCTACTTTTGATCCTCAGTTAACCTGCGGCACATCGACCATGACTCACTTCGCACCCGAAAAGAAGGACCTCAAAATGGCCGGTGCGATCACGCAGAAGGTGTTGTTGGTGGATGACGAGCAGGATATCCTGGAACTTTTGAAGTACAATCTCGAGCGCGAAGGCTTGAAGGTATTCACGGCATCCAATGGTCGCGAGGCCGTGAAGTTGGCGAAAGCAGAGCGCCCGGATCTGATCGTTCTGGATATCATGATGCCCGGAATGGACGGTGTGGAGGTGTGCAATCATCTGCGCACCTTGCCGGAGTTCAAGCATACGCTGATCACGTTTCTTACTGCACGGGGCGAAGATTATTCCCAAATAGCCGGGTTCGATGCAGGTGCGGATGACTACATCACCAAGCCGGTGAAACCGAAAGTGTTCGTGAGCAAGGTGAAAGCTTTGTTGAAGAGGTCCAGCGCCACCTTGACAGATACGCATACCATCGAATCGAACGGAATCACGCTCGACATGGAGCAGGTGGTCGTTCGAAAGGATGATGTGGAGATACGGCTGCCCAAGAAGGAATTCGAACTATTGGCCCTTTTGATGAGCAAGCCTGGCAAAGTGTTCAAACGGGACGAGATCTACGCACATATATGGGGTGACGGGCTATTTGTAGGGGACCGCACCATCGATGTTCACATCCGCAAGTTGCGTGAGAAAATAGGTGACGACAGGATCGGCACTGCGAAAGGGATCGGGTATAAATTTGAAGCGTAACTGATTTGATTTTCAGATAGTTACTACTTGAACCTAAGGTAAATTCAAGGATCCGAATCGGCTGTTCCTGAAGTCGCTGAGAACGAACAAGCCCCTGAGACTGGATCTCAGGGGCTTGTTCTTGTCGGGGTGAATGGATTCGAACCATCGGCCTCTACGTCCCGAACGTAGCACTCTAACCGGGCTGAGCTACACCCCGAAGCTCACCAATTCCACAAAATTATGATCAGCAGTAATTGCCTGTATTTCGCAATTATTCCCAATGCCCAAAAGAAAGTCTGGCTATCGAGGCATCCCTTCCCGCTTTGCACTCGTCTATTGGTTGGAACCATGTCACGCGCATACAAAATATCTCTCATCCTGAAAAGCCGGAACAGCCTTCCGGTTTACAAGGACTTGGCTAAGCTCAGCGATATGGAGTTGGACGAACAAGTGCGGTGCATGGTGCGCCGCATGCGTGCGAACGAAAGCAGCATCATAGCTCGCATGTCGTTGCGCCAGCCCACCTTCAGTCTGAACTGAGTTTCCCTTGTTCCCGGGTGCTGTTCAACAACAGGACTTGACCTTGCATTGTTGAAAACCGTTCGGTTGAACAATACCTATTGCCGTTTCACGGCCTTTTCGGTTTCTATATTCGCGACCCAAACGCACCATCCCGATGAGCCAACATCACAACGAAGGTCATTTTCCTGAGGAAGCTGAGCAGAACGAGATCTTTGGCCCGGTGCTGGTGGCTTTAAGCGTTCTCGCCTCGATCGTGCTCATTATTTGGGCCTTGAGCTGAACGAGGAGCCTAGGAGTCTCCCGCCCGTTCCAAGTACTCGTCCCGGCGAACCAACGCGTACCAGTTCTCACTGATCTCCAAATACCCGTGTTCGAAACAGAACACGTATGTATTTCCTTTCATGGTGCGGTAAATGTTCGTGTGGTACATGAAGCTGTAGCCTTTCTGGATCAGCTTGTCGCGATGTACCTTCTTCGTGCCTTCAGGACCGTCGTTCAGTTCCATCAGGATGCGTCGATTCCGTTTCAACGCGTTCACCACATTGCGCACGTAATTGATCGGCGCATTATTGCTGCGGTAGTGGTAAATGTTGCGACAAGCATCTGAACAGAATTTCTTGTCTGTTCGGCCCTTGACCGATTCTCCGCATTCCATGCAGAACTTCTCTTCCACTGCGCGCATTGAGCCGAAAGTAATGTTCGTTGTTGAATGTGATACAACCCGATCGCGTTGGCCAAAGGCCATGCATTCAACTTTTGTGCTCTCGGTGAGGCAGTGAATGCGGAAGCCCCGACCATAGGTCAGGGCTTCCATTGGGATCTTTGGAACCGCTCTTACTTCGCTTCAGGTGCATCACTGCCCGTGTGGCGAGCGTAACGCTTCTTGAACTTGTCCACGCGACCAGCGGTGTCGATGAGCATCATTTTCCCGGTGTAGAACGGATGGCTCGTATTGCTGATGTCCAACTTGATGAGCGGGTACTCGTTGCCGTCTTCGTATTTCACGGTGTCCTTAGTATTCGCACAACTCTTACCGAGGAACATATGCTCGTTGCTCATGTCTTTGAACACAACAACACGGTAGCCTTCTGGATGGATGCCTGATTTCATGGCGGTTTTTTCTTCTTGGGGCGGCAAATGTAACCGGATCGTTCAAACCTGCAACCTGCCGGGATAGTGAAGCACCTGGTTCTCAGGTCCGGGATCTGTGGCCCGTGTTATCCCCAAGTTTGCCTCTCGAGCCTTTGATCAGCAGCCATGGGCGCTAGAACAATACACAGCAGTCTTCCAACGTATCTCCCCGCGACCCCATCTTTGCCGCCCTTGGTTACCACACGCCACCTCCTTCTTTTCGGGCTACTGGCCCTGCTCCTATTTGGCTGCCGCAAGGACGAGCTGATCTCGGACGACCCGGGCGCCAAGCTGGTTCTCACGGAGGACACCGTTCTTTTCGATACAGTTTTTACCACAGTCGGCACTGTCACGAAGCGATTCACTGTGCGTAACGACAATACGAATGCGGTGTTGGTCGATGTCACTCTTCAAGGCGGCACACCTTCCCCTTTCAGGATCAATGTGGATGGGTCTTCCGGGACCAGTTTTAACGATGTGGAGATCTTGGGTGGGGATAGTATTTTCATATTCGTGGAGGCCACGCTTGGTGAAAGTGGGTCCAATGATCCATTCATCATTGAGGATCGCATCTTGTTCAATACGAACGGGAACGGGCAAACTGTGCTTCTCAACGCCTGGGGGCAAGACGCACATTTCATTCGCACGGACACGGTATTCCAAGGTCTACCCCCAATAGGCTTCATCGCTCGTGAGAACGAGAACGTCCATTGGGTGAATGATAAGCCTTACGTTATTTATGGGTGTTATGGGCTGGTGGATGAGGGGGGCACATTGACAATAGATCCAGGAGTTCGGGTGTACTTCCACGGAACAGGTAGTGGTTTATGGGTCTTCGCTGGAGGCAGCATTCAAGCACTTGGTGACGTGAACGATCGGATCACTTTCCAAGGTGACCGTTTGGAAGCCTTCTATGATGACTTACCCAATCAGTGGGATCGTATTTGGATCAATGAGGGTAGCCAGGAGAACAAGTTCGAACACTGTGAGATCAAGAACGCTTTGATCGGCCTTCAGGCGCAGACTTTTCCACTCACACCTGCTCAACCATTGAGCGACAATACGCTCGTGCTGAACAATGTGAGCATTAAGAACTGCAGCGCTGCCGGGCTTTACGCAGAAAACTACAGGATCAAAAGCACGAATTTGCTCGTAGGCGATGCAGGTCAATATTCAATAGTACTTACCGGAAGCGGTGAGTACAACTTCGACCACACCACGGTTGGTAATTATTGGAGTTTTGAAATACGTCAAGACCCTGCATTCCTGCTCACGAACAGGTTTACGGATATTTCTGGTGAAGGGCAAGTTAGACCGATCGAAGCCAGCACATTCACGAACGGGATCATGTATGGCAGCAATGCCAACGAATTCCAATTGGATCTGGATGCAGCCCAAACCTCGACATTGGAATTCCGCAACTATTTGTTCCGCACCGATCAACTGACGAATGACCCGGTCATTTTCCCTGATCAGAATACGATCTATCGGAACCAGAACCCAGGGTTCGTGGATGCTTCAGAAGGTGATCTCCACTTGATCTGCGGCGCAAACGCGAAGAACAAAGCATCGACACCGTCTCTGGATGCATTGCAGGACCTTGATGGCGAACCAAGGCCATCACCTTCAGATTGTGACGATGTATTCGAACCAGACCTTGGTTGCTACGAGCAACACGGCGACTAGGCTAGTCCCAACAAGAATTTCATCGTATCCACACCATCCGCATAATCCTGCGGGCCGGGGCATTGCGCACTTCCGAACGGTAAATGGCCATGCCCAACGATGCACTGTAATTGCTCAGCGTGCGTTGCCAGCTCCGCCTCTACCGTCGCACGATCATCGAACCGCTCGTAGTAGATGGACCCCAGCGGGCTGTGCAGCGAGCTGTCTTCCCGGAACAGCACGAAACCATTCTCGATCAAGGGCACGCGATCCATGAGCCAGATCGCCTTGTGGTACTCGTAGTTATTGGCCCACTTATGGTGGTTGCCGATCTCCTTCCACGGAAAAATGGCCTTGAAGATCCGATCCAGATCGAAGTCTCGCGGCAGATAGAGCTTGCTCACGTTGCGACAGCCCAGCCCGAAGTAGCGGAACATATCTTCCCCTAGAGCGAGCAACTCCTCTTCAGATTCAGTTCCATCAAGCAGCGCCACACTCGTTCGGTTCTTGCGAATGATGCGTGGCAACTGGCCGAAATAGTGCTCGAAGTGCCGCGCCGTGTTCGTGCTCCCTGTGGCGATCACCGCATCCACTTCTCCAAGCTTTCGATCGGCCACGGTAATTTGTGGACCCATGTCCGGCGCGACAAGACGGATCACATTGATGATCGCCTCTGTAAGCCCTGCATCATCGCTACTGATCTTGATCCGCACACGATGGCCACTCAGCAAAACGCAAAGCAGATCGTGGAAACCGACGAAAGGAATGTTCCCGGCGGTGATGAGACCAACTGTGCGCTGGTGTCCGGGAATTCCAGCTTTGGCGGTTTGTAGATCATAGGAACTGAGCCAGCTGCGCAGCGCATTGGGCTCCAACATTCCCGAAAGCTCGATCATCGCATGGCGCACATTCTCTTCGATGAACCAGGCATTTCGATGCTTCGCCGACTCAACAGCACTATCGAACTTGGCGAATTCCCCCTCGTTCAACCCGCAAGAATGGCCGGGCCAAGGCGCTTTCGCACCGAAAAGCCCGAACAACTTTCCAAGTTGTACGAACGCACTGATCCGTTCGTCCAGACCGATATACCGAACCTCCTGCCCTGCCTCGCTGTTCATTCAAGCTATTTTCGTCGCCAAAATTAGACTTGCCCAACATGGCCATCATCATCACCGAGGAATGCATCAACTGTGGAGCTTGCGAACCCGAGTGTCCGAACAATGCCATATACGAGGGTGGCGTGGAGTGGCGTTTGAGCGATGGTACCAGCCTTCACGGGGAAATGACCACCCCCATGGGCAATACCTACGATGCCGATGCACCCATTGCGCCCAAGGCCATGGATGTGTACTACATCGTAACCGATAAATGCACCGAATGCACTGGTTTTCACGATGAACCGCAGTGCGCCGCTGTTTGCCCAGTTGACTGTTGTGTGGATGATCCTGACTTCCGTGAGACCAAAGAGCAACTCATGGCAAAGAAGGAGTTCATGCACCTCTAGTGCCCCTGTTCCGGCCCAAGCCAGCGAACCTCTGGTGCCTTGGCGCTCGGCGAACGTACTTTCGGCACGATGCCTGTCGTTGCACTTTGCAGTATGAAGAATTCCCTGTGGTTCCCGCTCTGGCTTCTATCTACCATTTGTTCAGCTCAAATGGACCATGCCGTGCTCACCGGGCAGATCAAAGACCTGAGCGAAGCCACCCGCGACCCACAGTGCGATAGTTTGGGTGATGCGATCAAGGCCAACCTGCGGATCCTGCTCGAACAGGACGATGCAATGACCGCCGACTTCAGCGACATTCCGATAAGCCGGGTGGATGCCCCGGATGGGAAGTTCAGGCTATTCACCTTCAACGTGCCCTATGCAAATGGAACACAGCGCTTCGAGGGTATCGTCTTGGTGCAGGAGAAAAGCCGCCGTGTGGTTTATGAGTTGCAAGACAAGACGGACAAGATCATCACCCCATTATCCAAGAAGCTTACTCCGGAGAATTGGTATGGCGCCGTGTACTATGCCGTCGTTCCGCCTCAAGACAAGAAAGGGACCTATTACACACTACTCGGGTGGAAGGGATATAGCAATGTTGAATCCCGAAAAGTGATCGAGATATTGAGTTTCAATGGGCCAATTCCATCGTTTGGTGCACAAGTGTTTAGCGAAGGAAAGTTGAAGCATTTTAGAAAGGTGTTCGGCTTCGGCTTCCAGAGCACCATGAGCCTGAAATGGGACGACGTGAACAAGGGCATCGTATTCGACCACTTGGCACCAGCTAAACCGGAATTCGAAGGCAAAGCAGCCTTCATGGGACCCGATCTGAGTTTTGATGCATACGTACCCTATAAAGGCAAGTGGAGTTACCTACGGGATGTGGATGCACGGAACATGCAATTGACCAAGCCGAGCAAACGGCCACGAACAGAGGAGCGGTAGGATCGTGCTTCATATTAGCTTTGAGAATATTCGAGCTATGCGCTTTTCGCTCATCATTCTGTTGGGTTGCTGGTCCTTCGTTCTTCAAGGACAAGACCTCATCGTGACCATCTCGGGCGATTCCATCGATTGCGTCATCACTGACGTGGCCCCCTATAAGATCCGATTCTATTCGGTGGAAGGAGCTGGTAAAAAACATCGGAGTATTCTATTGGACCAAGTTTCGATGTACAGACGAAGTGGCTATTTCCCGGTGACGCTCGGCGCTTTGGCTGAGCGAAAAGGAGCCACACTCTCTGCTGGGAACAGGTGGATGACCACCGTGTCGATGGGATGGGGCTTTCGCACCACTCCAATGCGCAGTTTCTTAACTCCTGAGGATGGGGCCTATTTGAATGGAAGCCGTCAAGGTTTTTGTGGTCATGTGTCTCTTCACAATTTCGTGACCGATAATATGGCCATTGGGATCGAGTACAGTTCCTTTTTCGGATCGGGGAGGAGTATTGCCGTTGACGTCGACCTTCCCAACGGCATAAGCGAAAATTGGAGGTTGGCAGACAATGTTCGGATGCATTGGGCGAACGTGAACTTGTTATTGAAGTTCGACCATCAGAACGATTGGAGTTTTGGGGTACTGTTCGCAGCAGGCCCGCTATTCTATCAGGACGAAGCCATTTCCACAGGCAACCTGATCATCCGGGGCAGAACACTTGCGATCGGCCTTCGCCCTTGTATTGAAAGGCGGTTGTCAGACAATGGGCCATCGGTGCTCACGTAGGATATGTTCTGGGACGCTTGGAAGAATTGACTTGTGACACCGGCACGTCAACTTTCGTACTCGTACTACCCAAGGACTCCCGTGAAAGTGTGAGCCGGGTCGACATTGGTGTTGAATTGAGAATGAGGCTGTAACGAGTAGAGAAGCACCAGTTTTCCTCGTCGGTCGAGTGCCGATCGTGCATTCCGCCGTTCAGAAGTCCTTGGATCCCCTTATACCCTGCGCGGCACATGCATTCTACATTTGCCGCCGCAAACGACACCCCATGCTCACCGCAACGAAAAAGAAAGTCCACAACTACAGTGCAGGGCCGTGCATACTGCCTCCTGTGGTTTTTGAGAAAGCTGCCCAAGCTGTTCTCGATTTTGATGGAAGCGGCTTGAGCATCCTGGAAATGAGCCACCGCAGCAAACCTTTCGAGGCGGTGATGGCCAAGACACAGGCATTGGTAAAAGAACTACTGGGCGCACCGGACCACTACCAGGTCGTCTTTCTGGGCGGTGGCGCCAGCATGGGCTTCCACATGGTACCGCTGAACTACATGAAAGTGGGCGGCAAAGCGGCATATGCCAATACCGGCGAATGGGCGACGCGTGCAGTGAAAGAAAGCAAATTGGCGGGCGAAACGATCGTGGTGGCCAGCAGTGAGGACAAGAACTTCAACTACATCCCCAAGGGCTTCGTGATCCCCAATGACGCGGATTACTTCCACTTCACCAGCAACAACACCATCTTCGGAACTCAATTCAAGGAATTTCCCAAGTCACCGGTACCTGTCGTGTGCGACATGAGCAGCGACATCTTCAGTCGCCCGGTGAATGTGGCCGACTTCGCCTTGATCTACGGCGGAGCCCAAAAGAACATGGGACCTGCGGGAGCCACGGTGTACCTCTTCGATCCGAACCAACTGGGCAAAACAGGTCGGAAGCTGAGTCCCATGATGGATCTGAAGAACCACGCTGACAAGGAGAGCATGTACAATACGCCTCCTGTATTCCCGGTGTACGTGTGCATGCTCACACTGGAATGGTTGAAGAGTATCGGTGGTGTTCCGGAGATCACGAAACGTAACACGGCCAAAGCAGAACGGCTTTATAGCGCGATCGATCGCCTTCCCTTGTTCACTGGTACCACTGCCGTTGAAGATCGCAGCCAAATGAACGCCACGTTCGTGATGAGCGATGCAGCGCTGGAACCAGCATTCGACTCCCTGTGGAAAGAAGCTGGGATCAATGGGATCCGGGGCCACCGCAGTGTTGGAGGCTATCGGGCGAGCATGTACAACGCGCTACCGATCGAAAGTGTGCAGGTGCTCGTGGATGTAATGGAGGAATTCGCAAAGAAGAACGGATAATATGCGCATACACGCGAACGACGGCATCAGTAAAGCAGCCGTGGCACGCCTTCAAGAAGAAGGTTTTACCGTAACCACCGAAAGCGTCCCACAAGACAGCCTGGCAGCGTTCCTGAACAAGGAAAGCGTGGAGGTTCTGTTAGTGCGCAGTGCCACCAAGGTGCGCAAGGACCTGATCGACGCATGCCCCGGCCTGAAATTGATCGGGCGCGGCGGTGTGGGCTTGGACAACATCGACACGGCCCATGCCAAGGCCAAAGGCATTCCGGTGATCAATACCCCGGCGTCTTCGTCCATATCTGTTGCCGAACTCGTGATGGCCCATCTCACCGGTTTGATGAGGAACTTGCACCTGGCGAATCGTCGCATGCCCGCAGAAGGTCGTACGCACTTCAAGGAGTTGAAGAAGCTATACGAGAAAGGCTCCGAGGTGCGCGGAAAGACCTTGGGGATCATCGGCTTCGGTCGCATCGGTCAATGGACCGCACGTTACGCGCTGGGCGCTGGCATGAACGTTATCTACACGGATAGCCATGCGACGGCTGAAAGCATTGAATTGGAGATCGGCACACAGAAAGTTCGCGTAGGTGTGAAGTTGGTCTCGATGGATGAGCTATTGGAACACAGCGATGCGATCAGCTTGCATGTTCCGGCGCAAGCCAACGGCCTGCCACTGCTTGGCGCCGAAGAACTGAAAAAAGTGAAACCCGGCGTCGTGATCGTGAACACCGCACGTGGTGGAAGCATCGATGAGGACGCGCTCTTGGCGGCATTGAACGAAGGGCGCGTGAAGGCCGCTGCACTGGACGTGTTCACCAATGAGCCCGAACCTCGCGAGGAATTATTGAAGCATCCGAA
>JANNYL010000462.1:0-1799 GCA_031410075.1 Flavobacteriales bacterium | reverse complement strand
GCACCTCCACCATCTACTCGCATGAAGGCATGAGCGTGGTGGTTCCCAACCGGCGGTTCATCAATGAGAACGTGGTGAACTGGTCGCATAGCGCGAACGAAACCCGGTTCAGCGTAGGGCTGAGCGTGGCCTATGGCTCCGACGAACGCCGGGTCCGCACGGTGCTCCTTGACTGCGCCAACAGCCATCCTCACGTGATCACGAAAGACAAGGAGCATCCCGTTTCGGTGCGGCTGGTGCATTTCGGTGCGAGCACGCTCGACTTCGAGATCCTGTTCTGGAGCCGCAACGTTTTCTTCATCGAGCAGACGAAGAGCGAGATCCGATTCTCCATCTTGGAGCACTTCCGTCAAGCGGGGATCGTGATGCCTTTCCCACAGCAGAATGCGCCAACGATACCCGCCACTGCCGAACGACCCGTCCGGTAGGTGCTCACCCGGCTCTTTAACAGTTTGCGCCAGAGTTTGGTGGCGGTCGCGATCTTCCACGCCACGGCGGATATCGCCTTCATCTGCGATGCGGCCACACCGGCCGTGGTCGGTGCCATGGGCGTGCTCATCACCGTGTGGGGTATGATAATGGTGGTGGGCATGAAGCCGCGTGACCTGTCCCGGATCGGGCGTGTGTGCGATGTGGAGGGGTGACCCACCCCCTCCGTGCAGCGCTCCTTACGATGTCAGTTCTCGAAAGGGAGGACGAAGCGTATCGTACATCCCTTGCCCTCCTCGCTTTCTGCATGTACCGTCCCGCCATGTGCTTCCACAAAGGTCTTTACGATCGCCAAGCCCAAGCCGGAACCTTCTGCCCGGCCAGGCTCGGCAGCGCCCTTGTCGAACACCGTTGCCACCAGGTCGGCGGGAATACCTGACCCGTTGTCGCTGACCCAGAATTCCACATGCCTTTCCTCTTTCAATGCAGCACCTATTCGCACTTCCCCGGAAGGCGCATACCGAATGGCGTTCGCGATCAAGTTCTGGAAAATGCGGCGAAGCAGATTCGCATCCGCGCTGACCATCAACTCGAACGGGACCTCATTGATGAGCCGGGTGCGTTCCTCACCCGCGATCGGCTTGATGTCATGGATCACTGACCCTACCAAGGCCCAGAGGTCGAATTTCCTGCGCACCAACTGGACACCCTCTTCGGTGCCCGACCGGTTGTTCTCTTCGAGCACCTTGTTCACCAGAGCTTCCACCTGGCTCGCGTTGCGTTTCACCACTTTCACCATGTAGCCGATCGTATCATCGGCCGGAGGTGATGGAATGGATCCCTCCAGAGCGCTTGCCGCAAGGGATATGGCGCTCAAGGGTGTTCGCAGATCGTGCGCAATGAATGCCAAGTACTCTTGGCGGCGCTGCTGTACTTCTTTCGCCTGTTGCGCTGCATGGGTCTCTACCGCCAGGCCGATGGCCGTGTCCAAGACCTTGTTCATTACGTGGAATGCTTTGCCCTGCAGGGTCAGACCATGCGCATCCGCCAGGTCATGTACGCAACCCCGGAGAATGCTGTACTCGGCCACCACTTCGCCCAGATCGAATCCATCCGCAACGCGTTGGATGCCGTGCTGCCGGGGAGAACCCGCATCCAACGTCGCCTCTATTCGCCCGTCGGACATGCCATCGAATGCTTCCGCCAACTCTTCGAGCAGGTCCGGAATGTGATCGTTCAACGTCGGGACGTCCAGATCCCGCGCCGATGGCAGCTGCCTTACTTGTTGCCGCCACGCCGCCAGCAGATGCGCGCTTTGGCTGCGCAGCAACTCTGCAAGGGTGCGCAGTACAGGAGGAGATGCAGTTGAG
>JANNYL010000461.1:0-8501 GCA_031410075.1 Flavobacteriales bacterium | reverse complement strand
CAAAATGGGCCTTCAAGGCCTCCCTGCCACGGGGATCGTGGCCAAGTCGCAGGGCATCCAGGAGAAAATGGATGGCAATGCGTTGTATCCTGCGGCGGATCCCACGCCAACGGATATGCAAAAAGACATCGATGCCTTGGCGGCGGCCAATGCTGAAGTGTCGAACAATGGGGGCAAAGCTGCCTATCAGGCGCGCAACGTGGCCGAGAAGAAGGTGCGTGCGAACCTGAAGAAATGGGTGGGTTACGTACAAATGGTATCGGGCGGCGACAAGGACAAGATCCTCTTGAGCGGCTTCGGTATCGCAGAACGTGGCACGCCTTACGGCCAGCCCCAACCGCCCCTTAACCTGAACGCTCGCCTGACCCGCACGGCCAACCGTGTGTCGTTGTTCTGGGAGTATCAGCCGGGGGTTGATGTGCACCATGTGTTCGTGAGCAAGAGCAACGACCCGTTCGCGTGGGAGTTGATCGGCTCTACCACCAAGTGCCGTTTCGATGTGAACAGCCTGCCGAGCGGCGAAGCCCGTTGGTTCGCTGTAACGGCCATCGGCGCCGCCGGTGAAAGCACCAAGAGCGACGTGCTCCTGGCACGTGCCGCCTGAGGCGCTCAACGCTCCTTCAACGCAGGAACGCCCCCACCGCCGTGGGGGCGTTCCGCTTTTTGTACATGACCTAAAGCCCCCAACCAGCTGTCGCGGTAACCGCAAAGGCGGCCTGAGGACAAACACTCCTTCTTCTACACGCAACAGCCCCGGTCAATAGCCGGGGCTGTTTGCGTTTGGTGTGTACAAGGGGTGCTCTCCGTTCAGTATGTGGGAAGAGGGAAGGGGCGTGCGGTGGAACTGAGGGAGAAGGGGAGTACCGGATCCTGAGCGTTCTTTGCATCCATGACAGGCGTAGCTCTTTTGCGCAACTGGTGCGCTCGGTTTGCCCCTACAGTTGTGGTGCTTATTTGCTTGTTGAGTGCCGCGATCTGGAATGGATATCCGATCGTTTACTCGGACACGTCCTCCTATCTGGTCTCTGGCTTCCACTTGGAAACGCTCATTGATAGGCCTATCACCTATGGCTTGTTCATACGTGTTTGCAGTTTTAATGGATGGAGTTTGTGGACGGTGGTGATAGCCCAATCGCTCCTATTGGGCCATGTGGTGGGCAGGGCTTTGCTCAGCATCGGTTTCCGTAACCCGTGGGTGCGCAGTGGGATCATTGGCACTGCGGCTTTGCTCACAGGACTCCCGTTCGTGTGCGGTCAGTTGATCACCGATGTGTTCACGCCCACCTTACTGTTCACGCTCTATCTCTTGCTCTTCTGCCAAGACCTTGCTCGGGGTGAACGTGTACGCTTTGCAGCAATCTTCTTGCTCGTCTTCGCCATGCACATGTCGCACATCGCGCTTACCATTTTATTGCTGGTGGTGGCGTTCATTCAACAATGGCGGAGCAAGAACCCATTTAGTGCGAAGCACTGGTGGGCCAACATGGGTATGGTGTTGGCGCTGGCGATCGTGGGCACGTTGGCCATGGGTGTGGCACTCGCCAAATCAAAGAACACGTTTTTCGCGGCGAGCATGGCCGGAAGCGGGATCCTGCAACGCTATTTGCAAGAACACTGTGCCACCGAGCATTACCACCTATGCGCGTACATTGATCAGATACCGCGCAGTGCGGATGCGTTCTTGTGGGGAGATAACACTGTATTGAACACTTTTTCGGACAGGCAACAAATGAACGCCGAGTTAGGCGCTATCGTTCGGGGATCCTTTCGTGAACCGACCTTTATCGGTATGCACATCACTTCGGCATTGTCTGCTTCAGCAGAGCAGCTCACGCGTTTCGCGGTTGGCGATGGAAATGGCGATTTCCACCAGGGCACACAGCTGTACGAACGAGTGGCCCTTTTCATTCCTTCGGAGATAAGGGCGTTCAATAGTTCACGCCAAATGCAGGTTGAAGCCTTTCAAGGCCCACTTCGCACCGCCAATTGGTTCTACAACTTCATGATGCTCGCGGGTTTATTGGTGGTCGGCGTCATACGTATCTTCTTTTGGTCGCGGCTACGTAACAAGCCTTACATGGGTCCGTTCATTCTTTTCCTGCTTATCGGCTTCGTAGTTACTGCCAGTTCGAACGCTTCATTGGTGATGGTGGCTGATCGCTTCGGCACGAAGCTGGCGTGGATCGTTCCATTCATAGCGCTCGTGCTATTGGTGAAACTGTGCATCCCGAAGCGAACAGAACCGGTGGGGGAGTGATGGTGTTGAAGGCCACACATGCCAAACATGCGCTTCATCGGCAAGCCGCACTGTTGGTGGGTGCCATCATCGCATGGGCTGCAGTAGGTCCTTGCGCTGCGCAGGTGTTGGCGGACCCCGTAAAACACCCGGTCGTTGGTATTCTACAAGATGATTTTTGCGAGCAAGGGCCCTGGCACTTGGTCTTCGAAGATGAGTTCAACGGGGACACACTGAACACCGACACTTGGTTGCGGTATTACCCATACTGCAATAACAACGATGAATGCTTGGCAAGCCGAACGCACGGTTTGCCCGATGAGCAGCAGATCTTCATGGATGAGAACGTGGTGCTCACCGGTGAGGGCACTGTAAAGTTGGTCGCGAAAAAGGGACCGCTCACGAACTGGTATTCGGCGAGGTCTGTCTACACTTCGGGCATGCTGCATAGCCGCTTGCAATTCAATCGAGGTCGCTTCGAATGTCGGTGCAAAGTGCCCCTGAGTACTTCGCACTATTTGTGGCCCGCCTTCTGGTTGTTCGGTGGTGGACCTGTTTGCTCCGAGATCGATATCCTCGAGATCCTGTGGGATCGATCCACAGCGTACCATCATTCACTACATCGGTACAATGACAACTGTGATGGCAACCACGCCAGCGATGAAAAGACGCACGACCTCGGAGAGCTTTCTGACGACTTCCACGTGTACCGCGCCGATTGGGATAAGTGGTTCGTGAACTTCTATATCGATGAGGTGCTGATCTATCGTTCCTGCCGTTTGGTGGACCTCCTTAACCAACCGGTTTCCACATGCGTGGTGCCCAGTGGTGCCTACATGCAGAATCAAGCTTTCCCGGCCCAAGATGCGTACCTGTCCATCATCTTGGATCTGGCGATCCACAAAGGGCCGCCTGGTCAATCACTCGGCATTGGCCCTGAAGTCTCCAACCTGCCTTGTGCGCTTGAGATCGATTACGTCCGGGTCTATCAGCGGTAGCAGGAACATGGGCAATCGAGATCCTTATCGCCTCTCGGTCACGATTTCAGCAGGCTGATGTGCGCTCACGGAAGCACGCGCAACAGCTGTGCTGGTTGCCGTGAAGGGAGTCACTCACGCGGTGGAACCGAGCGAGGACGGGAGGGCCACCTATGTTCCGATCACTTCACTTCGTACGAGCGGATCACATGGGCTGTCTTGCGCAAGCTATCAACGCCGCCGATCCAACCAATGGATGATGTTCAGCAGGAACTGCGGGTTTTGCTCCGCGCCAAGTTGGTTCATGCCCATTGGTTGGCGCGAAGGACCACTGAGCTGCGCACTGAACAGCGCAGCTTCACCAAAGGCTACGATGCGCCCCTTGCCATATTCCAGCATGGCCCCGTTGATGAAGCCATCACCCGAGATGCGGCTCGTGCTGTCGCTGAGCTCACCCGCGCGTTGCGGCAACAGGATCTCGTAGCCCACATTGAGCCGTGTTATTGCGATGGCTTCGGGTGGTGCATGGAACGCGCTTCCGGTGAAGAGTGCGATGCTGTCGATGCGTGTGCTGTCACTACCGTCCGTGATGGGGTTCGCTAAAAGGGACCCATCGCGGCGTGCGAACATCTCCGTTCCTTTCTGGGGCGGGATCGCGTACCCATTGATCCAATCGAAACCGAACGCAGCACCGAGGTCATGCACCGCGCCGCCGAAGGGCATGTGATCGGCGATGATGAACAGGCTGCCACCATCGTTCACCCATTGTTGCACCGTAGCGATCTCCTCGGTGGTGAAGGCCGATCGCGTGGGAAGGGCCCATTCATCATCCGGTGCCAGTGCGTTGGCGATCACCAGGACGCGCGCCTGTTGGATGTGCGCCGCGGTGAAGGAAGCCGTCCCTGGCACCATCCGATAACCATCGTCCGAGAGCACTTTTCCGAACGTGAAGTAGCGACCATCCAGCGTATGGAAGTTGTTGTGCGCTTCGTCCAGCATCACCACGGGTCCTTCTCCGTTCGTATAGGCCGGTGATGCACTGCGAAAGGTGAATGCGGTATCCGGCACTTGTTGGGCGCATCCGGCCACGAGCAAGGCGATGATCAAGATGAGCGAGCAACCGGAACGGATCATGCAGTAAGGATACGATTTGACCTCTTAAGGGGATGGGCGCTCACTAAAGACATAAGACCCTGAAGTAAGCGTGAAGCTCAGGGTCCCGAAGCGCCTGCGCCAAAACGCTTCGGTGGTGCCGGCGCATAGAGCTTGAGCGAGAGAAAGGAATTCTACCTTCACCAGCGATCAAGCATCCGGTTGTCGCCATCCGCCAACCGATCATGAAGTACCCAATTATTCTCCCGAACCATGTCCATTCTACGTAACCTGTTCATCAGCTCCGCGCTGATCGCGGTATCTGCTGTCTTCGCCCAAGGCGTTGGCACTGCACGTGTGCAATTGATCCACAACTGTGCGGATCTGGCTGCGACCACGGTCGATATCTGGGTGGACGATTTCCTGATCTACGACGACATCTCCTTTCGCACGGCGACCGAATTCTCCGATGTACAAACAGGTGCCTCCTTCACCGTTGGCGTGGCGCTTGGGAACAGTACCACGGCCAGCGATGCCGTTTACCAGGAAGACTTCACCTTGACCGATGGTACAACCTATGTGGTGGTCGCAAGCGGTATCCTGAGCACCAGCGGTTACACACCGAACCCCGGCTTCAGTCTTGCACTGTTCGCGTTGGGCCAGGAAGCGGCCATCAGCGGAACCAATACCGATGTGCTCGTCTATCACGGTTGCACCGATGCGCCCATTGTGGATGTGTACGAGAGCAGCGTATTGAACACCACGGCAGTGGATAACATCAGCTACGGAGATTTCGCTGGTTACCTGAACCTGCCCACCAACGACTACATGTTGCAAGTGCGCAGCGAGGACAACGCCACGGTACTGGCAACCTACCAAGCGAACCTTGCCGAGCTTGGGCTGCAAGGCGCGGCGATCACGGTGCTGGCCAGCGGTTTTCTGGTGCCGGGCGACAACAGCAACGGACCCGCCTTCGGCTTGTGGGCAGCCCTTACCGCAGGTGGCCCATTGGTTGAATTGCCCCTTGTTCCCACCACCATCGTGGAACCGCTCGTCGACTTGTTCCGCTTGAACGTTTGGCCGAACCCGGCCACAGAAAGCGTGAGCGTGGCAATGAACGCCACCATCAATACACGCACTGCCATTCGTATCACCGACCTCAGCGGTCGGGTTGTGCTGGAGCGTTCCAACATGCCATTGCCAAGCGGGCAGAACTACCTGAACATCCCAGTGAACGGCTTCGCCACCGGCAGCTATCAGTTGACCGTTGTGAGCGGGAACGCTACGCGCACGGTGCCCCTGCAAGTGGTTCGTTGAACTTCTCCTTTCATACGAACAAAGGTCTCGGCTTTGGAACCCGTGTGTGCGAAAGTCACGAGACCCAGGCTCGCGCTCGCATGTCTCAAGTGTGCGCTCGCCATGGGTGCCAAAGGTGCCAGCCCCCTCTCCGATGCCGTAACCGCAAAGGCGGCCTGAGGACAAACACTCCTTCTTCTACACGCAACAGCCCCGGCCAATAGCCGGGGCTGTTTGCGTTTGGTGTGTACAGACCCATGCTGAAAAGGGTACTTGTTAGCGGATGTGCGCTCACGGGTTTGACAAGGTTCCGAGGCGACCATGAAGTTCAGGTGCTCGAAACAATGGGCTCACTGGGCGGAACCGAGCGAGAACGGGAAGGCACCGGCCATCTGAGGCAGCCACCCCCTACCTCCTCTTTGCTTTTGCGCGCGCCGGCCTACCTTGTGCACAACGCCGCCTACCCACCAAAGCCACCGCGCACACGCCACCATGCACCTGCAGGAGAAGAAGACGCGCCGGCTCGCGGCCATCATGTTCACGGACATCGTGGGGTACACCGCCCTGATGCACGGGGATGAAGCCGTGGCCACCGCTGCCAGGGCGCGCCACCGCTCCGTGTTCATGCAACAACATGAACTGCACCATGGGGAGGTCGTGCAGTACTACGGCGATGGTACATTGAGCGTTTTCCAGAGCGCGATCGAGGCGGCGCGCTGCGCGGTGGCCATCCAACGGCTCCTGCGGGAAGGCGCACCCGTGCCGCTGCGGATCGGGCTGCACATGGGCGATATCGTTTTTGACCATACTGATGTGTACGGCGATGGGGTGAACACCGCATCTCGCATCCAGAGCATGGGTGTGGCGGGGGCCGTGCTGGTATCCGCGAAATTGAACGATGAGCTGCGCAACCACACGGATATCCCCACCGTCTCAGCCGGGCACTTCGCGCTGAAGAACATCAGCCAGCCGGTGGAGGTGTTCGCCATTGCCAGCGCTGGGCTGGTGGTGCCAGAGCGTTCGGAACTGCAAGGGGGCGCGCCCGTCATGGACAAGACCGTGGCGGTGCTGCCCTTCGTGAACATGAGCGCCAGCGCGGAGAATGAGTACTTCAGCGATGGGATAACGGAGGAGATCATCAATGCGCTGGCCAAGGTGAAAAGCCTGAAGGTGACCTCTCGAACATCATCCTTCTTCTTCAAGGACAAGAACGTTCCGATCAAGCAGATAGGGAGGGAGCTCAACGTCGCCGCCATCTTGGAAGGCAGTGTGCGGCTATCCGGGGATACGGTGCGGATCACCGCGCAATTGGTCCAGGTGGAGCAGGACTTCCACTTCTGGTCGCAGACCTGGGACCGGAAGCTGTCGAACATCTTCGAAGTGCAGGATGAGATCAGCCTGGTGATCGCTGAGAAGCTGCGCGAGCAGTTCGGTCACTTCCCCATACAGGAGCACCTGGTGGAGAAGCAGACCGAAAGCATCGACGCGTACGGGTATTTCCTGAAGGCGCAGTTCCATGCGAACAAATGGAATCCCGCCGACGCCAACACCGCAATTGCGCTGTACCAGAAAGCGGTGTCGCTGGACCCTGGACACACCGGATCGTATCTGGGCATGGCTCATTGCTATGGCTTCCTGGCCACCAGTGGGGCCATGCCCCCCGAGGAAGCATGGGCCAAAGGCAGGCAGGCCGCTGATGAGGCGTTGCGCCTGGCCCCCCGCTCGGCCGATGCCCACCATCTCTTGGCGCATCAGGCCTTTTTCGAAGCGAGCAACTTCGGGGAAGCCATGCGACATGCCCAGCAAGCGCTCCACTTGGAGCCGAACCACGTGGAGGCGCACCGGTTCATGTGCTTTCTCCACAGCATGGCCGGCCACACCGAGCTGGCGCGCCCACACATGGAAGAATTGCTGCGCCTGGACCCCCTTTCGCAGTCGACGCTTTTCTACAACGCGTACTTCCACTACATGGCCCAGGACTTCGATGCGGCCTTGGTGCGGCTGGATCGATGCCTGGCCGAGAATCGCATGAACTTCCCCGCACACTACATCAAGTGCAACTGCCTCCTGATGATGGGCCGCTGCGATGAGGTGATCGGGTATTTCGCAACAATGCCGGCGGAGCTCGTGCTGCCCGCCAACCGCCTCGGCTTGACCGGTCTCGCCCATGCGTTGAGCGGAAGAGCAGAACAGGCGATGAAGTGCTTCGAGGAATTGCTGCCGTACACCGAAGGATCGGCAGGCTACGGCGCCCAGTACTACGTGTTCCTGATGCGTGCCAATACGGGCGATAAGGACAGGGCGTTCGAATGGGTGCGCTATGCGCTTGACAATGCCATCTCCGTCTGCAATTTCGCCGACCCCTTGGTGGCTTCCCTGAAGGATGACCCGCGCTATGCGACCTTCCACGAGCGCATCTACTTCGTTGAAGCTTCCGATGCCGTTGTGAAGGAAGAACCGGAGCCGATGGATGCGGATGCCGCTGATCGCCTCGCGGTGCGCCTGTTGCGCCACATGCGGGAACAGAAGCCTTGGTCGGACCCCGATGTTTCCCTGAAGTCCTTGGCCGCTCAGTTGGCGGTCTCCCCGAACGAGCTCTCCCGATTACTGGAGGAGGTGATCGGGAAGAACTTCACGGAGTTTCTGGACGGATACCGCAACGGGCCGGTCAAGGCATCTGTCATGGACTGACCGATGCTCGCGTGGAACTTCCGCGTGTGTGCTCTACCACTCCTTGGCTCGGGTATTTCCCGCGTGCCGCGCGCTCCCGGCCACCCACTTGGTGCGGGACCCCCGCTCGCGGGAAATACCCGAGCCAAGGAGTGGTAGAGCACACACGCGGAAGTTCCACGCGAGCATCGGTCAGTCCATGACAGATGCCTTGACCGGCCCGTTGCGGT
>JANNYL010000460.1:0-9948 GCA_031410075.1 Flavobacteriales bacterium | reverse complement strand
TTGAACCCGGGACCTCTTCCTTACCAAGGAAGTGCTCTACCCCTGAGCTACAAAGGCCGATGCACTTTCTTTTTTGACCTATCGGAACCAAGGGGTTCCTATCGTGTAGAGCGGGAGACGAGATTCGAACCCGCGACATTCAGCTTGGAAGGCTGATGCTCTACCAACTGAGCTACTCCCGCAATGAGGGATCAGATGGACTTGCCTAGCCTGGTATTCGGCTCCGTGTAGAAGTGTGGGGAGAACAGGATTCGAACCTGTGAAGCTGTGAAGCAGCAGATTTACAGTCTGCCCCCGTTGGCCACTTGGGTATCTCCCCTGTCCCGATCACGGAGCCAACGGGCGGATTCGAACCCCCGACCTGCTGATTACAAATCAGCTGCTCTACCAGCTGAGCTACATTGGCGTGTACAGAAAAAAAAGAACGTCGTTTTTCCCGCTTCAGAGGAAACCCCTCTGAATTGGGGTTGCAAATGTAGAAGTAAATACCACCGGTCCAAATGCGAAAGGCCACGGAATTTCCCGTGGCCTTTCGCGATGGTGATGATCGCGTCGGAACGCGCGTGGATACTGGGGATCAGCTTGCTTTGCGAAGATCGGGTTTGTTGCGGGAGACCTGGGTACGCAGCGCCTCGACGGTGCTGATCACTGCTTCTTCGAACGTTTTGCCTTTGCGTTTGGCGAAAAGATCCGGTCCCGGAACCGCCAATCGGATCTCCACATGCTTGTTCTCCCGATTCTCCCCGTCGTGCTCTATTCGAAGGAAAACCTCGCCAGATAGAATGCTGTCATGGAACTGCTCCAGTTTGGCAAGTTTTTCCTGGATAAAATCGACCAGTTTGGTGTCTGCGTCGAAATGGATGGAATGCACCTGTACGTTCATGGCTTCATGGTTTAGCCCCGGCCTCGGAGCCGGGGTTGTTGGTTAGTGTTGGTTTGGATCCACCACGCGGGTGGGCCTGTTGATGAGCTTTTTTCAGTTTTTCTACCGTGTTGTGCGTGTACACCTGTGTGGCGGCAAGGCTCGCATGGCCTAACAGTTCCTTCACGGCGTTCAGATCGGCTCCGTTGTTGAGCAAGTGGGTGGCGAACGTGTGCCGGAGCACGTGTGGGCTTCGTTTTTGTTGCGAACTGACCGCACCAAGGTAGTGCGTCACGATGCGTTGTACGGTGCGACGTGGCATGGGTTCGCCAGAATTCTTCACAAGCAGGGGAGTATTTAACAACACGTGGGGATCCAGACGGTTCCGCTCCTTCAAATAAACCTGCAGCAGATCCGCCAACAGATCGGCTATGGGAAGGATGCGCTCCTTGTTCCGTTTACCCAACACCCGTATGGTTTTCCGGCGGAAATCAATATCATTGGGAGCAAGCCCAAGCAACTCCGCCAAACGCATTCCGGTTCCATAAAGCAGCTCGATCGTGAGCCTGTCGCGAAGCCCATCAAAATCATCGGGCCATTCGTAGGTGGAAAGGAGGTTCTCCATGCGGCCCACTTCCACATATTCGGGTAGGCGTTTCGGCGTCTTGGGCGGTTCGATCAGATCGGTGGGGTCCGCACTCACCTCACCTACCGTTCGGGCGAATTTGAAGAAAGCGCGAAGGGAACTCAGTTTGCGGTTCACGCTGCGCGGGCCAGTACCACTCTCCATAAGGCGCATCATCCATGCGCGAACGGCTTTGTCGTTGGCCTGTTCTGGCTGATCGAGACCGACGGCTTCTTTCAAGAAGACCCTGAACTGCGTGATATCCTGGCCATAGGCCTTCACGGTTAGGGCGCTGCTGCGCTTCTCGTAGGCGAGGTGTTCAAGAAAGCGATCTACCAGCATCAACGCAAAAGAGGCGAAAAGACCAACCGGTCCTTTCACCTCTTAACGATGGTTTTGTACGATGTAGTGCTTACAACACTGCGAAGCAGGGGTATCCCCTACTGTTCGCCGCCGTAGGTCACCATCTTGTACACAGCGCGAAGCACCTTCTGACGGCGCTTGATGCTGGGCTTGATGAAGGCCTGGCGCTTCCGCAACGCGCGAAGAGTACCAGTGCGCTCGAATTTCTTCTTGAACTTCTTCAGAGCCTTATCAATTGGCTCGCCTTCTTTTACGGGGATGATCAGCATGTGCTTTTTGGAAACGGGGTGCGAATATAGCGGGCGAATGGATCGGTGCAACTCTGTTCTGGTCGATCCGGTCGATTGATCACCTTCGATCAGTACGAAAAGTTGTCATTACCGCAAGATCTCCCTCCCGATCACGAGTTTCTGGATCTCGCTGGTGCCTTCGCCGATGGTGCAGAGCTTGCTGTCGCGGTAGAACTTCTCAACGGGAAAGTCCTTGGTATAACCGTAGCCCCCGAAGATCTGGACCGCTTCGTTGCTGGCCTGTACGCATACCTCGCTGGCAAAATACTTGGCCATGGCCCCGGTCTTGGTCACTTTCTCACCACGGTTTTTCTGGTCGCTTACTTGGCGGATCAGAAGTTCGGAAGCTTCGATGCGCGTGGCCATATCGGCGATCTTGAAACTGATCGCTTGGAAGTTGGCGATGGGCTGGCCGAACTGTTCGCGCTCCTTGGCATACTTCACACTGGCATCGAAAGCCCCCTTGGCAATACCAAGGCTCAACGCTGCAATGCTGATGCGACCACCATCAAGGATCTTCATGGCCTGCTGAAAGCCTTCACCCACCTTGCCCAAAATGTTCTCTTCGGAAACGCGGCAATCCTCGAATATCACTTCGGCAGTCTCGCTGGCGCGCATGCCCAACTTGTTCTCCTTCTTGCCTGCCTTCAAGCCCGGTGTGCCGCGCTCGATCACAAAGGCCGTCATGCCCTTGCTGTCCAAGAGCTCGCCGGTACGCACGATGGCAACGATCACATCGCTGCTGATACCGTGCGTGATCCAGCACTTGGTCCCGTTCAGGATCCAATCGGTGCCGTCTTTTTTTGCCGTGCATTTCATACGCATGGCATCGCTACCGGTATTCGGCTCTGTGAGGGCCCATGCACCCAACCATTCTCCTGTGGCCAATTTGGTCAACCACTTCTTCTTCTGCTCGTGGTTGCCGAAGTAGTTGATGTGGCCAGTACACAATGAATTGTGTGCCGCCACGCTGAGGCCAATGCTTCCGCAAACACGCGATACTTCCACGATGGTATCCACATACTCGTGATAGCCGAGACCAGCGCCACCATATTCCTCTGGAACAAAAACGCCAAGCATACCCGCAGGACCGAAGTGGTCGGTAAAAAGCTTCTTGGGAAAATGTTGGGGTTCGTCCCACGCCATTACGTTCGGGCGCACTTCGCGTTCAACGAGGTCGCGCACGGCTTGCACGATCATGGACTGGTTCTCGGTGGTATTCAGTTGCATAATCAGTAGGTAGCGAGGCGGAAGATGTCCGCGTTATAGGGTCGCAAGCGCTCAACGCCTTGCAAGAATGAAAGTTCGATCAGAAAGCTGAAACCGGCGACGGTACCTTGTTGCATGCGGATCAGTTCCGCTGCGGCCATGGCGGTTCCACCTGTTGCGAGCAGATCATCGTGAACGAGCACCCGCATGCCGGGCTTCACAGAGTCCACATGCATTTCCACTTCGGCGCTGCCGTATTCGAGGTCATACTTGTAGGCCACGGTTTTCCAAGGGAGCTTGCCTTTTTTGCGAACCGTAACGAAGGGCACGCCAAGTTTCATGGCCAAGGGCATTCCGAAGAGAAAACCTCGGCTTTCGATCCCGGCGATGGCATCGATGCGTTGACCTTTCAAGGACTCCACGAAACCATCAACACAGGCGTTGCAGAGCGCAGCATCCTCCAGAACGGGAGTGATATCGCGAAAGAGGATCCCCGGTTTGGGAAAATCAGGCACCGCACGGATAGCGGCTTTCAAACGGTCTTCCAGGATCACTCGGTGCTGAGGTAGGGCGCAAGTTTACGGTACACACTATCCGAAACAAGTACGCAATTCTTTATGTCCGCAATGCTTTTGAATGGCCCGTGCAATTTGCGATAGGCCACCAGGGCTTTGGCGACCTTCCAACCAGCATAAGGATGCGGGCCCAGTTCTTCCGCCGTGAATGAGTTCAGCGGAAAGCGGCGAACCATGAGCGTGTCCAATAACAATCGAGTCTTCAGTTCAGCGACGGCATCGGGTCTGTCCCGCAAAATGTACACCTCGCTCAGTTGATCCAAACTGTGGAAGCCACCCAGCCGATCACGGTACTTCACGATGCTGCGGGCGTATGCAGGTCCGATGCCCCGCACCTCCACCAATTGGTTCGTATCCGCCGAGTTGATCTCTACCAACGCTTTCGAGAAGCTGCGAGCAGGTGTATCAGGGTATCGGCGAACAGCGGAGTCTGGACGCTCGTACTCCTGAAACCGTTGGCGATCGACATAGGTTTTCCGAACGAAGGAATCCGGCAACTGAATGAAGGGTTCCCAGCGTGCGAAAAGCTCAGGATCCACCACGAACATTTTGGCCACATCGCGCTTAGTCCGGAACTGGCCACCTTTCGCTTCATACCGCAAGATCGAAGACGCTTGTCGTTCGCTCAAACCCAGCGCCACCCATTGTTCCAACGGAAGGTGATTGGGATCGAACTTGAACAGAACCAACTTTTCATCAACTGCCTGGCGATCCGATCGTTGATCCCCGCCGATCGAAGATCCTTCGTCGGCCTTCATCTGCGCCCAAACCACTTCCAGTGCGGCTTTGTCCTTCACTTCATCGGGAGCGATGTATTGCTCATACACCACCCAACCGGAAGCGAGAAAACACAGCGACATCAGCAATACGATCCCGTTGCGTTCGCCTGCCGGAACGGAGAAGAGATCCTTGAATTCCTCCTTCCAATGGCGGTCCAAACGCTTCTTGCGCATGCCTATGCCATTTGTCGCAATTGATCGCGCAGAATGGCCAACCCCTCTTCGAACCCGTGAGGTGCATAACCCAATTCCTTGCGTGCCTTATCCAGAACGAATCCGGTGCGCGGGGGTCGCTTGGCGGGCTGTGATAAACTGGCTGAAGTGATGGGGTTGATCACACTGGGATCCAGATCGAAGAAGCGGCCGACGCGCTGAACGAGTTCAAGGATGCTCATGCCATCGGGACCGCTCAGACCGTAGATGCCGGTTGCACCCTTTTTCGCGATCCGGATACAGCCATCGGCCAGGTCCTCAGCAAGTGTGGGCATGCGCCATTGATCATTGACCACATTGATCGGCTGACCTTTCTCCAATGCGCTCTTGGCCCATAGCACCACGTTGCTCCGGCTAAGTCCCTTGGCAACGCCGTACACAATGATCGTCCGGGCGATGGCCCATTTCGATAACCCGCTGGTGATCACGATCCGTTCGGCGTCCAACTTGCTTTGACCGTAGATGCTTAGCGGGTGTGGGTCATCCAATTCATTATATGGGCCAGCCTCGCCATCGAAGATGAAATCTGTACTCAAGAAGATGAAGTGGGCGTCTATGTTCTTGGCGGCTTCCACCAGGTGCTTCGTGGCGGTCACGTTCTGGAGATGACAGTTCACTGGATCCAGTTCACAAGCATCCACATTCGTCATAGCTGCGGTATGGATCACTACATCCGGATGGGTCTCGTCGAACGCCCGGTGAACCGCGGCTTCATCGGCACAATCCAATGGCAAGTACAGGTAACCATCAGGTTCCGGGGTGCGATCTTCACCACGGGAGGTTGCAATAAGCTTGATCCCCTGATCGGATCGCAAAGCCGCCACCAACTTCTGCCCCAAAAGGCCATTGGAACCGGTAATGAGAATTCGCATCGATCCTGATCGGGTTGTTAGTGGCACGGCGAAGATGCGCAGCATCTCCGGAATCGATGTCTGGCAGGTTCCGCGTCAGTCTTTATCAACTTTTCTTGAAAAGTACCCCCGCTGTCGCCCCACACTGAAAAAGTGAATGAACAGCACGACATAACTGAGGTAGAAAAGCGATTGAAGGCAAACGACCGCCTTGCCCCATGGAGTGACCGGGAACAGATCACCGAACCCGATGGTACTTGTGGCCATGAAACTGAAGTAGATAGGATCAGCCCAGTGTGTGAATTGCTGGTTCAAGTAATGGCCAGCCGCATGGATGACCGCGAAGCTGAAAACCACTTCCACATAATTGAGGAAAATGAGGATCTGCGAACGCCGATACGAGCGTGGATTGGCAAAGGCATCGGAGGCGAAGATCAACGTGGGGATGTACATGATCGTCTCCAGCATCAACCAAACGATCAGGAAAAAAAGCCAAGGGTTGTGCTCCAAACCGTATTTGAGCACAAGCACAGGAAAGATCGTCTTCAACAATACAAAGCCCTCGATAGCCAACTCCTGGTACACTGGCCCCTTTCGCCAGAAGAGGTGCTTGATATACATGCCTGGAAAGAGGAACTGTGATGCCGCCAGCACGAGCCGAACCAGCTTTTCGATCCCGGCATCCTCATCGAATTCATTGTTCCAAATGCCACGGATGTTCTCCCACCGCTTGTAGATCACACTGTGGCGGGGCACGTCCTCCGTGCGACCCTTACCGATCAACAGCTTCTTGAAGTGTCGTTTCACAGGGAGATGTTATCACCGACAGCCGGTGTTCGCGGAAGTTAAGTTGATGAGCGGTATGCGGAACTGCACTTTGTCACCGGATAGTCTCAGGGCTTCTTGGCCGAAGGTGCGGTCGCTTTTTCAGGGCGCTTCTCCATGGGTCCGCGCAAGTGGATGATCAGCCCGTTCAGGAAATTCCGAAGAACTTGGTCACCGGCAGGCTTGTAATTGGGATGATCCTCGTTCCGGAACAAAGCGCTCAACTCCGTTTCGGTCATTTTGAAATCGACCAGCGCGAGGATCTTCACAATATCGGTATCGCGGAGCTTGAGGGCCACGCGCAGCTTCTTGAGGATGTCGTTGTTGGTCATTTGCGGCGAAGATCGATGTTGGTCACTGCAGGAATTTACCGAAGATCTCTTGAAAAGGGTCGCGGCCTACAACCATGTAGTAAAACAAGGCCCCCAACCAGCCATGCAAAGCGCCGAGCACGTAAAGGTTGCGTTCCCGCAGATGCACGTATCCGTAAAACAACGCCAGTACGAAGGTTCCGGCCATGAGCCAACGATTCGGATAGTGCACCGCAGCGAACAACACTGCACTTAGCAAGATGATCACTGGTTCCTTCAACCGGGGCTTATCCAAGTCCTGTAGATTGCCCGCCACAAGGCCCACGAGCAGAAATTGCTGTATGACCCCCCACAAGGGGTAGGTGATCAAGATCGGAAGGATGTGCCACGTGAGGTTTATGGTACCCTGCGCCACGCCGATCACACCAAAGGCCACAAGCGCGAGAACCACAAAGGGCCAGACGATGCGCGCCACCTTGCCCACATTGTCTCGACGGAAACCCCAATGCCTAAGGACCCCTCGATCCCGCCTACTTCGATAAACGATATAACAGACCCACGAAATAACCGCTACACTGACGTACGCCAGTCGCAAGTCCAGCCAGTCCATGAACACGAACTTGCCAATGGCGGTGAGCACCACGCCGAGGATCTCCCACTGTTGGGTCCTATTTCGTGCGGTTCTGATCTTTCCGTTCATCGCTCCGTGCATTGGTTCAACGGACCTAACAGCACGTGCAACTACGGGATAAACCGATACGCCACCACTGTGTTCTTCCAGAAAGTGGGCACATAAACAATGTGCTCTTGGCGGTTGAACCCGATATCGGCAATGTTCTTCTCCATGGCGCGGGTGTCCACCAATAGCTGCTTGGTGCCATCGGCATTCACATACCAGAGGGCGCCCTCCCAGCAGGACACCAGGAAACCTTTCTCATCGGCCCGTTCCACTCCATCCGTTCCACCTTCCAATCCGTCGGTAATTAGAACCAGCTTCCCATCCTTGCGCACACTATAAAGACCGCCGTTGTCCAGCACGAAAAGTTCATCGCCTTCAACGAACACACCGTTGGGGCGGCTGAGGCCTTCCAAGAAAGTGGTAACCACGCCATTCTCGATGCGATGCACCTTACCGGTGAGCATATCGGACACAAAGACCACACCCTTCGCATCGATGGTAATGTCGTTCAAGCCCTTGGCGCCCTCGATCGGGATTTGTTTCGAGATTACGGCTTTAGCCACATCTATGACCGCCACCTGATCCAGATCGGCCACATAAAGTACGTCCCCGAATAACCCCATGCCCTTGGGTGCGTGCAGTCCGGTAACCCACTCCACCTCGAACACATTCCCATCCAGGCCAAGGCGCGCAATGGATCCTTTGCCGTCTTTGATCCACGGATCTTTACCATCAACATTAGAGACGAACAGCACCTTGCCCGCATGGAGCACGGATTCCGGCACTTTCAACAGGGCCTCCGTTTCCCAGAGCTTCTCTGTTCGGTGTTGGGCAACACAGGTGCCGCATACGAAGGCACTCAGGGCGAATAGGATCGAAGTTTTCATGGGCATTGATCAGGGAGATGATGCATCACCCGATGCGTTCACAAAGGAACTACTTCCCGGTTAGATCGAACCTCTTCCCAGGTCGCGTGTAAAAGTCATCTATACGCAACAGAAACATGAGATCACTCTTCCTCGCCCACCTGAGCTTAGGCACCTTCCTCGCAACGCACGCGCAATCCATCAGCGGCAATCTCAACGATGCCAGTACCCGGGGCGCCTTGGGCTACGGCAACGTGGACATTTTCCGAGGGGAAGAGCTTGTGGCTTCGGTACTCACCGACCGCTGGGGCAACTTCAATGTGAAGCTGGACACCGGATCATACCGCTGCGTGGTGAACTACGACGGCTACGAACCCGTGACCAAGACGGTTCGGGTAACCACGGATGAGAAGGTGGATTTCGCGGTTGCGGAAGATGCCAGCAAACCCAAGCGCAAGCGGAGATCCGCCGAAATGGAATTCAAGGAGACCCGCGAAATGTCCACGGAAGATAGCGCTCCCCTTCCATCGCCTGCGGGGATCATACCTGCGGAAATGGATCTGGAAAAGCTGGAAGCACCGGCCTCGGGCTACCTATCCATGGGTGAAAAAAAGGCTCTGCGCTCCGATGGTCGAAGCGGTGTGCTCACCGCTGGGGAGGTCAACGATTTCTCCAAATGGACGATGTGGCAAGACATCGCTGACAACACACTGAGCGCTTTGAAGGACATGTGGGCGATCGCGCCCAGCGGCCGGTACACATTGGACCTGCAGAACAAGAGCGGCCTGCCCATCGCCGATGCCATGGTCCATTTGAAGCGGAAGGACGGCACCGTGCTGTACAGCGCACGTACCGACAACACGGGTAAAGCGGAACTCTGGGCCAAGCTGGATGCGAAGGCCGAGAAGATGCGCGGCCAACTGGTGATGGAAGTGGAGTACAACGGGCAGACCACGCGGATCAAGCACGTGACGCCCTTTGAACGCGCGGTGAACCACCTTGTCCTTGACGTTCCCTGTGGGCCGAGCGACAACGTGGATGTTGCCTTCGTGGTGGACGCCACCGGCTCCATGCAGGACGAACTCGATTTCCTGACGGCCGAGATGAACGACATCATCTTCCGCTCCAAGAGCATCAGCGACCAGCTCAACTTCCGCTTCGCGAACGTTTTTTATCGCGACATCGGTGCTGATGAAGCCTATGCCACGCGCAGCATGGACTTCAGTCGCGTGCTTTCGGCCTCGGTGAACTTTATTTCCGATCAAAAGGCCGATGGCGGTGGCGACACCCCGGAAGCGGTGGACTTGGCCTTGGACTCAGCGATCAACCATCTCTCGTGGAGCGCCGATGCCCGCGCGCGCATCATCTTCCTGATCCTGGACGCCGGCCCGCACACTACGCCGGAGGTCCAGCAGAAGATCCAGAGCCTTACCAAGCAGGCCGCTGGCAAGGGCATCCGCATCGTACCCATCACCGCGAGCGGCACCGGCAAGGGCACCG
>JANNYL010000459.1:0-3937 GCA_031410075.1 Flavobacteriales bacterium | reverse complement strand
GATCAACTGCGTGCAACCAGGAACTTGCACGGGGTCGATACCCATTTCGCAACCGCCACCGAAGCGGTCGTCCGCCATACCGGAGGCACCTTGGTCCACTCGAACGCGAGTGAAATAATGCACACCGGGCAACAAGGGGCTGCTGACCATTTCGCCGAATTTCACCCACGGGCGTGGCACTGCTATGCGGCGCAGGAAGCCTGCATCCGGATCGCTGAATTCGAATTGGTACATCACCGCACCGGGCACCTCCTCGCAGTACACCTTGTTGAGCAGGTTGTTGGTGAAGATGCCACACTCGTTCGCGAGAATGTCGCTTGGACCAGCGGGCAGGCAGAACTCATGACCGCTCACATAGACGCCTGTGGCCGGAACAAGCGCAGGGCTTTGTGTACCATCCGCGGAGCCAATGAACTGGTCGCGCAAGAGGACTCGTCCGGTGCCATCCTGTATCTCCCAGAAGCCGTTGCCCGCGCCGCAGCACAGGCCGTCGCCACCGCTATCGTACAGGAACAAGCTGTAGCAATCACCGAAGTTGGAAGCCAGGCAAACCTGTGTGCTGGTGCTGTTCGCAACCCCGCCACCATTGGCCACAGGGAAGAAGAACGCATCGAAGATCGTCCAGGTGGTTTGGGCAGCGTTCGCATCCGCGTTCAACACCACCACAGCTGTGTGTCCGCTCGCATCATAGGCGCTGCTGGCCGCGTTGTTGGCTGTGATCTCGTCAGGCTGTCCATTGGGTTGCAGCACGGACACCGTTACCGTATGCATTCCACTTGGTGTAAGCACCGCGGGCAGCGAAACCACTTCCGAAGTGCCGAACGCGAGCGATCCTGTCCAAGGTTGACTCAGTACCGGCAGTCCGCCATCGATGCTCACCTGCAGGATCACCTGTGTGAGCGTGGCTTCTCCGAAGTTCTTCAGTGTGACTACCGGAGCGATCACCGATCCGCAGATCACACCGGTTGGTGCGGTCACAGCCGTGATACCAGCATCGTGCAAGCCCGGGTGATCCAATAAGAAACCGAAGGAGCCGATCTGCGAGATGCCGCCATTGTTGTATACGAGCAAGCGATAATCAGCACCCGGCGTTAGCAGTGGCAGGTCGTGGGTTCCGTTCCCGGCCAATATGCTCACCAATTCACCGGCTGCGCCCATTCCAGTGCACGCACCGCTGTACAAGGCGTAGCTCATGGCACCGGCCGTGTATCCTTGATTCTCAATATGGGTGGGTATGTGCAACCGGTGCATGGCGTTAGGCCCGGCGTTGAAGCTGTACCACAGGCCTACAGCCGGCGCAACGCCTGATGCGGAAGTGGGATCGTCCACGTGCGCACAACTGTTGTCGTAGTAGGCGGGTACACCAGTGCCATCATTGAGCACCGATGTGGCGTTCACGGCAGTGGCACAGGCATCGTTCGATACGGCAGGGGTACAGGACGATTGGCAGAACAGGTTGATCGTGTACGTGCCAGCTGCCGCAGCGGATCCGTGCACCGCAATGTGATAGGTGTGGCCAGCTTGTGCGGCAAAGCGCACTTCGGACGTGTTGTTCGGGCAGCCTGGGGAATCATCATTCATGGCGACACACGCGGGCGTGCCGCAAGAAGGTGTGGGTTCGAACACCGATATACGTGAGTTGAACGCGGCATTTCCGCAAAGCGACACGATCACTTCACCGTTCGTTGCGGCGGTGTGGCTCCACCAATGTGTGCCACCTGTGCTTGCCGCTCCGTTGAACGCGCATGCTGTAACAGGCAATGAATTGGGCGCGCCGCTAGTGCTGTTGGATGATACGTTGGCACCGCAGACGAGCGGAAGAGGAGCGCAAGGGTTGGTGCTTGCGGTAGCAGTGAACTGCAACTGCCACGTGAAGCCATTGCTCGAGTAGCGATTGTCCCATTCGATGAAGTAGGTGGTGCCGCCGGTAACAGGTCTATTCAGAATTCGTGAACCACCGGAGAACGAGCAACCATCGTCATCCTGCTGCAGGAATGTGAGCGTACCGCATGCACCTGAATGCAACCGCAAGTAGGTGTCGACCACGGGGGTCTGTGCACAAGCGGAAATGGAGATGGTACCGGCATAAGGTGCCACCCATTTGAACCAACGTGCATCACGGGTGCCGCTACCGGTTGTTGCACCATTTCCGCATGTTATCGGTGGAGTGGTGTTGTTGCCGATGATCGCCGTTGCTCCGTACGTGCAAGAGCCCGTGCAGCAGTCTTGGAAGCCCAATAGTTCACTGTCGCAACTGCTGTTGTTCTGGTGGCGTACCGATAGGTTCACCACACTTCCGGTTGGATATGGTCCCAACAAGTAGGTGCCCGCGCCCACATCATTCTGCTCCATGCCCAGCAAGTTCGTCACCAGATCCACCGTTGCACCTGATCCGGTATTGCTCACCACTACGCTTAGTCGGAAGACACCGTTCGCGCAGTCTTCCACCACGCTGGCGGTGGCAATTGGGGGTGCGCAATTGAGGAAGTTCAATTTCACGTGCCGTAAGTTGCCCACATCCGCGTTGGCTGCATCGCAAATGCGCAAGCGCCATGCACCGTTCGGGTTGCCAGTGAAACCAGCCAAAGTCTGTTCAGGCGCGAAGGTGCCGGTAGCCGCGTTGTTCGTGCCCGCGTTCATGGTGCTGAGCGCCGCTCCGCCATCCTTCAGCTTCAGCACGGTTGTCGGGCAACTTGCGGTGCTGCCCAGATTGTTTCCGTCCGCACCGCTTGTTGGCCGCTGAAGGATCAGGTTACGAGACTGGCCTGTGGGCGAGATCAGGGAGATGTTCAAGTCACCGCGCCAGGTGTGCGCTACGATCAGGTCCAGGCTCCCGAAGAACACCGTACTGTTGAGCAAGGTGGGCTGGCCGGTTATCGGAATGCCTACTTCCAATGCGGTATTGGTGCCACAACCATTGTCCGGGATAGCAGGGCCCGGGTTCTGGCAATCGCCATTGGGGAAGCAGATCATGCCCTGGAAGCTTCCTAGCGCCAGGTCGCACACATTGTTGCCGTTGTGGATAACGGTGATCGTTTGCGCAGTGCCGGCTGCGATCGCTGGCGAAGTGTAGTTACCCAAGCCCACGTCGTTGGCGAATACGCCGGAAATGCTGCTCACCAGATCCACGTTCGGAGCCGAACCCATCCCGGTAACTTGTACAGTCACCTGATAGGTCCCGTTGGCGCAATCGGTGCTTACCGAGGTGCTGGCTGTTGGCGACTTGCAAGGAAGGAATCGATAGATGCGTCCGGTGGAAGGACGGCCGCTGAGGTTCGAAGTCTCCACGCTGCCACTCGCGTTCGGGGTGGCGCCCGTGCCGTCCAACGAAAGGAAGTTGCCCGCACCCGTGCCGGCACCACTGATGCCAATAGTGGCCCCTCCCGATGTGTTCGCGGGGGCACTCGCATCTTGGCGATAGACGAACTCGATCACGTTCGAAGTTTCGTACAGCTTGCACTCGAAGGAGATGGTATTCGTGAAATTGCCCATGGTGCGGTCCCACTTCCAGTTACGCCATTCCATAGTGAACACCCGATTGGGTGCCGCGCCTGTTGTCTGGTACACCGCTGTGCCCGCACCGATACCTAGGAACCCACCGACACCGCTCAGATCATCCCATAGTGGGGCCAGGAACGGCCGCCCGGGTGAAGCGCTATTCAGGTTGTTCGTTGGGATGCTACCTGTGGCGCTTGTGCCCAAGGAGAGCCAGCCGTTGGAGGAGGCCTTTGCTTGCGTGTAGGAAACACCATCGTGTATGAAGGTGAAACCGATCGGCAGGTTCCCGCTCAACACATCATTGGCGGCCAACGAACCGATCGTGGTGCCCCCACTGATCTGGGAATATGTGCCGCTTGTGCTGAGGAAACCGTAGTTGGTTCCCACCTGGGCCCAAAGGCCGCCGGTGCCGAGCAGGAGCGCACAGATACAAGCCATT
>JANNYL010000458.1:0-15343 GCA_031410075.1 Flavobacteriales bacterium | reverse complement strand
GGCGTCACGAAGCCGGGGCTCACAGCGGGTCAAGTGGTGGATGGTCGTGTGGTGATCGTAGACATGAAGAAGATCGTTCCACCAAGCCCCAAACCGCTCAATGAAGCACGGGGATTGGTAACGGCAGCGTACCAGGACCAGTTGGAAAAAGACTGGATCAAAGAGCTTCGCGCCAAATACACGGTGAAGGTGGAACAGGACGTTCTCTACAGCATTCACTGAGCATGGCGTTGGCCAAAAGCATTGTTCGGAACGGGAGGGCGGCGGTGATCGCCGCCCTTTCCCTTTCAGCGTGCGGCATGGCCTCCGATCCATCGGATCCCTTGGTGGCCGAAGCATACGACCAGCAATTGTTCCGCAGTGACCTGCGCCGCATGATCCCGGCCGATACGCCAAAGGAAGACAGTGCGGCATTGGCACAGCGCTTCGTGGATACATGGGCTCGCGAGATCGTACTGCTGCACAAGGCCGAGGAGAACCTCACGGCAGTGCAGAAGAACGTGGACGACCAACTGCGCAGTTATCGTGGATCGTTGATCACATATACCTATGAGCAAGCCCTTGTTCGGCAAAAACTGGATACGAACATCAGCGCTGGGGAAATAGCCGGGTATTACAAGGAGAACGCCAAGAATTTCGAACTGAAGGACAATATCGTTCGTGTCCGGTGGTTCAAATTACGCGAAACCGATAAGCGTGTTCTCAAGAACGTACAAAGCCTTTGGCAAAGTGATAAGCCCGATGATCGAAGTGAATTGGAACGATTGCTCGCACAGCGTGGCTCTGCGATGAACGATACAGGCGACGATTGGATCTCTTTTTCGGAACTACAGCAACTCGTGCCTTTGCGCCCCGACAATCCTACTGACTGGCTCCAGCGCAATTCTCGCGCTATGGCCACGGATAGTGTTGGGTCCTATTTCGTGGAATTCTTGGATCACCGCATAAAGAACAGTATGTCTCCCCAGGAGCTGGTCTCCATGGAGATCCGCTCCATCCTCATCAATCAGCGTAAGCTCCAGCTTATAGAGCGCATGCGCGAAGACCTGTACAAAGATGCTCTTGCCCAAAAAGATGTTCGATTGTTCTAAGGCTCTCGCGTTCGCTGCATTTCTGCTTCAGATCTGTGCAAGTGGACAGGTGCGGACGGATGGCTCCGTTGCGGTAGAAGGTCAGTTGATAGACCGGGTGATCGCCAACGTAGCTGGGCGCATTGTTCTCTACAGCGAATTGGCAGGTCGCGTTGCGCAAGCCCAACAGAGTGGTGAGCGCATGAACGATGCTCAAGTGTGCGGTGAATTGGAGGAACTGTTGTTCCAACAGCTCTTGCTCGAGCAAGCCCGTTTGGATAGTGTGGTGCCGGACGAAGCGCAAGTGAACGCTGAGTTGGACCGTCGCATTCGATATTTCGCGCAACAGATAGGCAGTGATGAGGCGTTGGAGAAGTACTATGGAAAGAGCATCACGCGCATCAAAGCGGATTTCCGCCAGCAGGTGTCCGATCAATTACTGGCGCAGCAAATGCAACAGAAGATAACGGGTGATCGAAGTGCAACGCCCAAGGAAGTAACGGCCTATTTCAATGCGATCCCGAAGGACAGTTTGCCGTTCATCAATGCCGGGGTCGAATTCGCGCGCATAGTGAAGTATGCCAAGCCCAGTGAGGCGGAGGAACGTCGGGTGAAAAAAAGTCTTGAGGAACTGCGCACACGCATCACAACGGGTAAACTTGATTTCGCGACCGCAGCCAGTTTGTACAGTCAGGACGTTGGCTCCGTCCGTGATGGCGGTAAGTTGCCGATGGTCAAACCAGGGATCATGGTTCCAGAGTTCGATGCCGTGGCCTTGAGTTTGAAGGATGGGGAGATCAGCCAGGTGTTCAAGTCGGATTTTGGATACCATATCATGAGTATGATGGAGCGCAAAGGCGAAGAGTATCAGGCTCGTCATATCCTCTTGAAACTGGAAACGTCAGCCGATGATATGATGCTCGCGAAGAATTTCATGGACAGCACGACCGCATTGGTTCGCGAAGGCACGATAACGTTCGCCAGAGCTGCATCGGAGATGAACGACGATGAGGATACGAAAGGCACCAACGGTACCGTGATCGAGCCGAATGGGAACAACCCTCGATGGGCGATCGGTGATCTGGACAAGGAGACCTTCTCCGTTCTAGACAAGTTGGCTGTGGGTGACATGAGTGTCCCACAATCGTTCGAGCTTCCGAGCGGCGAGCAAGGCTATCGCGTCTTCAAGTTGATCAAGCGCACGGAGCCACACGTAATGGACCTTGTTCAGGACTACCCGTTGGTGAACGAGGCCGCCGAGAATGCGGCGAGGCAAAAGATCGTCGATGCCTGGATGAAAGAGCGACTCTCGAATATTTACGTGCGCATCATACCTGATTACGCTGGTTGCACGTTCAAACACGCCTGGGTCAAGCCTGTTGCACCTTGACAAAATTCACCTTTCGACTCTCATCGCTAGCCGAATGCGAGGCGATCCCTGATCCTACCCTATCACCTTTCCACTATTCAAAATGACCGAACGGACGAACGATGCACGCGCAGTGGAAGATTTCGGCGCGAAGTACAGATTGCTCAAAGCAGAGGTGCAGAAGGTTATCATCGGCCAGGACCGCGTGGTCGATGATGTTCTGATCGCGATCTTCAGTAGGGGCCATGGGTTGCTGGTCGGCGTGCCAGGCTTGGCCAAAACCTTGCTCGTGAACACTGTGGGCAGAGCGTTGGGGTTGGGTTTCAATAGGATCCAGTTCACGCCCGATCTCATGCCCAGTGACATCATTGGTTCCGAGATCCTGGACCAGGACCGCAACTTCAAATTCATCAAGGGCCCTCTCTTCGCGAACATCATCTTGGCGGACGAGATAAACCGAACACCACCGAAAACCCAAGCAGCATTGCTTGAGGCCATGCAGGAGAAAGCGGTAACCGCTGCAGGGCGAACGTGGCAGCTTCCCGAGCCCTTCTTTGTGCTGGCAACACAGAATCCGATCGAGCAGGAAGGAACATATCCATTGCCAGAAGCCCAACTCGATCGCTTCATGTTCAGCATCCACGTGGATTATCCAAGCTACGCGGAGGAACTGGCGGTCGTTAAGGCGACCACCAGCGACACCCCTGCCGATGTAAAGCCAGTGCTAAGTGCAGAAGAGATCCAGTTCTACCAAGGACTTGTGCGTCGCATTCCGGTTGCTGATAATGTGGTCGAATACGCTGTGAAGCTTGCTAGTCGCACAAGACCAGGTCGTGAAGGGGTGCCAGCTATCATCAACGATCACATCAGCTGGGGTGCTGGCCCGCGCGCCAGCCAATTCCTGGTGATCGGTGCCAAATGTCACGCACTTACCCACGGCAAATTCAGCCCGGACATCGAGGACGTACAAGCCGTTGCAAAGCCCATTCTGCGCCATCGCTTGGTGCGGAACTACAAGGCTGAAGCGGAAGGGGTCACCGTTGACTATATCGTCGATCAGGTACTCTGAGGCTTGCGCTTTGATCGACAGCCCATCTTCGGATCGGTGCGTCGTAAACACCTGTTCATTTCATCTCTGGACGAAGGCTGCTTATTGACCTTATCTTCGTCTCAAGCGGAAAGCTCAAAGCTTTTGGCATGCCGGTTATGAAACGAACATTACGATCCTTCTTTTTTGCCATTCCTCTTGCTGTTCTTTCTACGGCTGGTGCTCAAACCGTTATGGATATCACGCTCGTACCTGGCCAGAATAATGACCTGGAAGTGCGACTGCGCCCCGACATAGACTTCGATGGATTGGTTGCAGGGATGGTCTTTACTGTTCGCTGGAGCAATGCTTCCGGTGCAAGTCTCGGCAGCGAAATTCAGGACGCCACCGCGTTGGATGTATGTAATGTGAGCAAGAGCGGCCCGGAGCAAGTGGTTGGCGACTATCGTTATCAGGTTTATGTGGCTTTCAGTTTGACCCCGTTAACGGAGATTTCTTTCGTACTGCTGGGTGGTCAGGAGTACACCTTATGCAAGTTGCCGATCCTCAATGCCGCTGATGCCTTCGTTATGGTGAACGACGATTGGACGGCGGTGAACAACGCCGATTATTTCATCTCGTTGAATGGCGCTGATGGAACCGGGATCATTTACGATCAGAATACAGGATCTTTTCAAGGGTCGAGCCTTTCGAATGAACGAACCGTTTCTGTATGGCCTAATCCGGTTACGGATCAAGCCGTTGTTTCCTTCGGTCCCCTTGGATCCGCTGTTACCGATCTCGACCTGCTGGATGCCGCTGGGCGCGTGGTGTGGAGCAAGCGTTCGAACAGGTCAGTGAGCGAAACCATGGACATGAAGGGAATGACTTCTGGTGCATATCTGCTAAGACTGACTGATGATGATGGAACGCGATCCATGATCGTGTTGAAGAGGTAAGGGACAAGTTCATGGTCATTCCAATTGCTGAAATGATCCGCTCGTTTTTGAATTCCGCAGATCCGGATCGATAGGAATGTTGAATTTTTTGCGCTTACGATCTTTATTTGGCTGCCTTGGTATTATTGCGCAGGCCTCCGCTCAGACTCCTTGTGTGAACGGTTTTGCTGGGATCTATCCGTGCGATAAGGTGGATCTGTTGTCGCGAATGTCAATTGCGCAACTGGGCGGACAAACGAATCTCGCAGACCTGTGGGGCTGGACCGATCCAGTTACAGGGGTCGAATATGCATTGGTAGGCATGCGCACGGGCACGGCCTTCGTGAACCTGAACAACCCGGCCGTTCCAGTACTAACGGGAATATTGCCAAGCCATATCTCCGGTTCGAACACCTTGTGGCGCGATGTGGATGTGATCGGTAATTACGCGTTCATCGTAAGTGAAACCAGCGGTCATGGCATGCAGATCTTCGATCTGACACGTTTGAGAAATGTGGTGACTCCTCCGCAGACCTTCACAGAGGATGCTCACTATGCAGGCTTCAGCAATTGCCATTCGCTTTTTGCGGATAATGACGGATTCGTCTTTTGCGAGGGCACTAACACAGCTAGTGGCGGGCTGCATGTTGTCAACGTACAGAACCCATTGGCCCCTGTGTTAGCGGGCACATACACGCAGGATGGTTATGTCCACGAGAATCTTGTGATCGACTACAATGGCCCTGATCTGGCCCATGTCGGTCAGGATATCAGCATCAACTTTCACAGCGGCAATCCCGACAAGATCACGTTCGTGGACGTGACGAACAAGACCGACATGACCCGCTTGAACACGACCACTTACGTTGGTGCGAGCATAACACACCAAGGATGGGTAACACCTGATCATCGCTACCTCCTTATGAATGATGAAGGCGATGAGATCAATCAGGGACATACCACGCGAACCCGGATCTTCAACATCAGTGACCTTGACAGCCCCGCGCCGCTGGTGGGGTTCTACAGTGGACCTAATGCCAGTACCGACCACAATTTGTACGTGAACAAAGACCTTGTGTGGGAAGCGAATTACAGCAGCGGTTTGCGGATCCTGGCCATGGACAATATTTCAACTGCTACACTTTCCCAAGCGGCCTTCTTCGATACCTATACCACGAATAACGCCGCGAACTATGACGGCGCATGGGGCAATTACCCGTTCTTCAATAGTGGAGTTGTGATCGTAAGCGACTATGCGAACGGCCTGTTCATTCTGCGCCCAAGGTTGAGTGTGCGCGTGCGGGCTTTGCTCGAAGGCCCGTATGATGCGAACATTGCGTTGATGCATGATAGCCTACGCGTGAAAGGCTTGTTGCCGCTTGTTGAACCATACACGGCATTGGGTTACACACATGTTGGTGGAGGAGGGGAAACGACCACAGCTTCGGTCTTCTTGTCAAGTGGGGCCAACGCGATCGTCGATTGGGTGGTCTTGGAACTACGTAATTCGGCGAACCCTTCGGTAGTGCGTGAGTCGCGCTGCGCTTTGATCCAACGGGATGGTGATATTGTAGGGATGGATGGTCTTTCCGCGGTTCAATTCACAAGTGCGGTCGGCGACTATCACGTGGCGGTGCGTCATCGCAATCACTTGGGCATAATGACAGCTGCACCCGTGCGCGTGAGTGTTGCTGAAAAGAGTTACAACCTCGCGGATGGCAGCACACCCTTGTTCGGCAATGCACCTGCCGTCACCTTGGGTGCGGCCAAAGCCATGTGGATGGGAAATGTGTTCCGCGATGGGCAACTGAAGTACATCGGAACGGACAATGATCGGGACCCGGTGCTATTACGTGTTGGTGGCACAACACCGAACAATACCGTAACTGGCTATTGGCTTGAAGATGCAACGCTTGATGGCGTGGTGAAATACATCGGGGTTGGGAACGACCGCGATCCTATGTTGGTGAACGTGGGAAGCACGATCCCTAATAATGTTCGGCTGGAACAACTTCCTTGATCGCGATCACTGCCAGGACGTTCCTTCCAAGGTGTTAGAGCTCTGAGCCTGCCAGGATCTTATTGACGCCTGACGGGTCAGATCCATTATCTTTCAGGCCGCTCCATTAATACCCGCTCCATCATGTTTCGCACTTCTGCCTTTCTGGTTGTCTCCGTTTGTGTTGTGCTGGCCAATGCCCAATGCATCACCACTTTCCCGTCAACGGAGAATTTCACTGGCGGCACTGTTGGGGTGCCTGGAACATTGGTGACCGGTTGGAGCAATCTCTCCACGGATGATCTGGATTGGAATGTCGACAACAATGGCACGAATGGCGGGGTAATGACCACCATCACAGGCCCCATTGGTGATCATACGAGCAACAATACCGGTGGCAAGTACATGTATGTGGAAGCTGGAAACGCAGGTGCTTCGCCTTCCAAGTCAGCTATTCTGCAGAGCAATTGTTACGATATCTCCTCGCTAGCATCGCCCTATCTCACATTCTGTTACAGTATGCGTGGTGCCAATATGGGATCGCTCACGGTGGATCTGAACGTGAATGGCAGTATTGTGCCGAACCTCTGGACAGTGAGCGGGAACCAAGTGGTTACATGGAAGCAAGGCTGGTTGAACCTGGCTCCTTACCTCGGCCAAACGAACCTTCGTATACGATTCCGTGCGATCACAGGGTCAGGTGCACTTAGCGACATCGCGATCGATGATGTGGTGGTTGGTAACTTGACTCCTGTATTCGGTTGTCCTGATGTGCTGGCGAGTAACTACAGTTCCGCCGTCAATGTGAACAACGCCACTTGCCAGTACAATTGCCCACCAGGACAAAAGCGCGTGACGATCGATATCGTTGCCGATAACTATCCCCAGGAAACAAGCTGGACCCTGAAGAACGCCAGTACGAACACCACACTGGCCAGCGGAACCTCGGTTGGCACTTCGGTCTGTGTTCCCGAGAACACGTGTTTATTGTTCCGTATTAACGATACCGCGGGCGATGGGATCTGGCATGCGAGCTACGGCTACGGTGCCTATTCGATATCGTTCGACGGTGCTGTGATATTCACGGGTGGACAGTTCACCCAATATCAGGAAACCAGCTTCAATTGTCCTCCCGGATATTCGTGCAGTACAGCAACCGTAGCGGTCACTGGCCAGGTCTACACGGCTCCTTTGGTGGAGTACTGGTACAATTGGACACCAGCGGCGGCAGGGTCATACACGATCACAACATGTGGACTGAACACGTGCGACACCAAGCTTTGGTTGTACGATATGACCTGCGGTACAATTACACTTAGTGCTGGCGTAGAAGGAGCCACATTCGCGGATGATGATAATGGCGGGTGCGGCCTGCAGGCGCGGATCACGGCCAACATGCCGGCTGGGCAGCTTTACCACATTCGTATTGGTACCAATGGAGGATCCTGCACATCGGCGTCCTTTCGTATCGATTACAACGGCCCCGCTGTTGGTTGTATGAATGTGAACTCATGCAATTATGATCCTTTGGCAACAGTGGCATGCACCAATTGCTGTTTGGCTGTGGGTGATCCTGCGTGCCCAATGGGACCTGATCTAACTATGGATGGACCTGCGCTGATCAGTTCGTTGAACGCGACCAACGCATTGCAGGTGGTGAACATCGCGACGAACGATATCTGCGCTGTTCAGGAAGGATGTGTGAAGGGTTTTGGCAATCGCAGTGTTATTCGATTCACCACACGGATCAACAATATCGGTCAAGCGGATTATTACATCGGAAGCCCGAGTGGCCAACCCGGCATGTTCAGCACCCAGAATTGTCACGGACATGCGCACTACAGCGGTTATGCTGATTACCTCTTGTTCGATCAGAACAACAACCCTATACCTGTTGGGTTCAAGAACGGCTATTGTGTGATCGACGTGGGTTGTAATGCAGGCTTTGTCTCGCACTATGGGTGTAGCAATATGGGCATCAGCAAAGGCTGCTATGATATTTACGGAAGCGGTACCACCTGCAACTGGATCGATGTTACCGACGTGCCAGCTGGCCTGTATACCATGGTCTTGCGCACGAATTGGGCGCGCCGCCCGGATGCATTGGGCCGCCATGAAATGAACTACGCCAACAATTATACTTCCGCTTGTATCAACCTGACAGGTATACCTGGTGGTACTCGGGCGTTCACGGTCGCCACAGGATGCGCGCCTGTGATAGATTGTATGGGACAGGCCTATGGTGACGCCAAACCCGATTGTGTTGGCACGTGCAATGGCACTGCGAAGTCCGGTGACCGGACGAACAACGGAATTCAGGATCAGCCTGATGCGCAGATGTATGTCTCGGAGATCCTTGGTGATGACGCCTTGGTTACCCCGTGTACTGACCTGAATATCGATGGGGAGATCACCGTTACCGATGCCGCGTTGCTTGCCAATTGTTACAATCAACAAACCGCGCATGACGGTCAAACGCACCTGGTCCACTACCACCCGTGGTGTGATTTTCCTCGAGGTTACGTGAGCACCATCGATACTGCTGATATCACTATCGGAGCCTTCAATCCAACCGACAAGTACGTTGACATCTGGATCAAGAACAGCACCTGCCGGACGCTTGGTTACGAATTCAATATGAGCGGGATCACCATCCAAACGGTCGAGAATTTGAATCCGCAAATACAGGGGGACATAGTCTGGAGCAGCGCACTTGGTGGGAACAAAGTGATCGGCCTCAGCTACATCGATTCCTCATTGGCGAAGAATACCGGTTTCGTTCCCTTGTGCCGTGTTCGCTACCTGAGTTTGACCGGTACGCAGATCTGCATTGCGTCCATTCAGGATATCGTTAACAAGGATGCGAACAACATCACTGCGCGTATCACAGGCCCTTGCATCACCGTGAACAATGTGGTGGCCGTGAGTGCGAAGGTGATGCTTGAAGGTCCGTTCGACGGTGTAAGTAAAATGCGCGATGACCTGCGTGTAGCTTCTCTTCTGCCTTCATCAGAGCCATACACTTCCATGAACTTCATACAAACGGGAGGGGGAGAGATGGCCGGTGGCCAAGTGTTTGGTGTTACTGGCGACAATGCGGTTGTGGATTGGGTGTTGGTGGAACTTCGAAATAGCGGATCGCCTGCCACCGTCTTGGCCGCGCGTTGTGCCTTGCTTCAGCGCGATGGGGACATTGTGGACCTGGACGGATCGGCCAGCGTGATCTTCCCCGTATCTCCCGGGAATTACTTCGTCTCCGTGCGACATAGGAACCACCTCGGTGTCATGACCGCCTCTGCTGTTGCGCTATCGGGTTCTTCGGCTACTGTTGATTTCCGCAGTGCGGCAACGGCTACGTGGGGAACCGAAGCACGGAAAGTGAGTGGCGCAACAATGCTGTTATGGGCAGGAAATGTATTCCGTGATGGTTCTGTTAGTATGCTCAAATACGTGGGAGTGAGCAATGACCGCGACGTTATTCTTACTGCCGTGGGTGGTACCACTCCTACATCCGTAGTCAGCGGATATATGCGCGAGGACGTGAACTTGAGCGGTAACGTGAAGTACACCGGGGTTGAGAATGATCGTGATCCGATCTTGGTGAACATCGGTAGCGTGTTGCCTACGAACACGCGTACGGAACAACTGCCTTGAGCAACTGTCGCATCTAATTTGAGTTTCGTCGATATTGTGGACGATCATCGATCGATGGGTCTACATTCGGCAAGTTCACCATGGGCGATATGCTATTTACCTGTCGAATGATTCGGCCCCGACCCCAACTCGCTGGCCGCGGTCGGGTGCAATTGTGCGCTGCATTATGCTGTTTGGTGAGCGTATCGACCAATGCCCAAACATGGGAAGTTTTCGATAACGTAACAGCTGGCTTCCCCAGTAACAACGTGTCGGATATCGTTGAGGATAGCGATGGTACGATATGGGCCGGAACAGGCTTCGGGCTTTGCCGATATGATGGCTCCAGTTGGTCGGTGTTGCAGAGCGACAATTCTGGTCTTCCCGGAAACTCGGTGAAGTGCCTTGCTGTGGATAGCACCAACCGATTGTGGGTGGGAACATTGCTGAACGGTATCGGTATTTATGATGGGACCTCGTGGGACTATTTGAACACCGATAATTCACCGCTGCCGGATAATGAGATCAATTGTATCACCATCGACCACCGTGGTTGGGCCTGGATAGGGACCTACCTCGGTGTCGCCTGTTACACAGGTTCCGATTGGCGTTTGTACAATTCATCGGATACGAGTTATGGCGGACTGATGATGCACGGGAATGTGATCGAGGATATTGGCGTCCGCGAGGACGGGCTTGTTGCGATCTGCACTCAGAACGGAGGCTTCCATTATTTGACCGATACATCGATCGTGTTTCTTACCACCTTCGATGATCAGTTTCCGGATAACACCCAGAACTCGGTCGCATTCGACAACGTCAATGATGAGCGTTGGCTGGCCACACCATCGCAAGGTCTGCTGCGCCAAGGCGGTGCATGGGAAAATGGGCCTTGGTTCCAATACACCACTTCGAACTCAACGATCCCTTCAAATTCGGTGACTTGCGTTGTTGTGGATGATCTGGGTCGTGTGTGGCTCGGGACACTGATCGCCGGCATTGGCGTCCGGGATCCAAATGGTTCATTCATCAGTTACAACACGATCAATTCCGGATTACCGAACAATAGCATCGAAAGCATTTTGCTTGCTACCGATGGGAGTATCTGGGTCGCAACCGGATTTGGTGGGGCCGCTCGACTCACATTTCAAGGATCGATCAATGAATTCGCACTAGCCGACCTCGACCTCTTTCCAAACCCGTGTGATGGGCTGGTGAATATCCGGGTCAAGGGAGATGGTTCGGACTGGAGTTGGTCAATATCGGATTCCCAAGGTCGTTCCTTGCGGAATGGATCCGCTCATCACGCGGTTCAACAAGTGGAGCTTACCGGCTTGTCCTCTGGGATATATGTGGTGAACGTGAATGTTGGTTCCGGCCGGATGACGCGGAAATTCCAAATACTCCACTGACTTGGTGCCTGTTGACCAAAAAGTGATTGTCGGCTTACATTTGGAACCCTTGCTCCAACAAGCATTTCTTACAACAATTTCGAACACCATGAGAACATCCTACGCTTCCGCGTTGGCCAGTCTGTTTTTGGCACTTCTTCTCGCACACGACGTTACCGCACAATGCGATGACATTAACGTGAACGGCGTGAACAACATGGCCAAGACCTGCAGGTGCGCCGACCTTTCTCAAACCAATTGTGACTTGTTGCCAGACATCATGATTAGCTGGTTGGGTCTGCAGAATATTTCTAGCGGACCGAGCGAATATGCTCAGAATGCCGCGTCCAGCGCTGGTCGTTTAAGGATCAGTGGTGCCACTCCGAATGTCGGTTTTGGGCCTTTGGAGGTGCGTGGCGTTAGGGCAGATGGCTACCGAAAGTTCATTTGTGGACCGGTCGTGGATTCTGTCTATTCGCCCTTGACCAATAACATAAACTTCTCCTGTACGAACGGGTACACGGCCAAGCAGATCCTTTTTCAGCGGATCTACCATAAGAACGATACCACGATGTCGTTCAATGAGTACGAGCGAGGTACCATGACCTTCCACCCCACACATGCGCACTATCATGTGAACGGTTGGACCACAATGACCTTGCGCTTGGCTCAGCCGGGAGTGACGGATCCGACCCAATGGCCGATCGTGGCCACTGGCGGCAAATTGGGCTTCTGTCTTACCAATCTTTACACATGTTCGGGCAGCCCTGGATATTGCAAAGACGATCATCGCTATGGCTTGGGTAACAACATCCTGAACACGGCCTTTGGAAATAACTACGCATTGGGTTCCCAACCTGGTTGTTCGGATGATGTGCAAAGCATCGTTGTGGGCAAGGGAGATATTTATGATGAGAGTTTGGACGGTATGTGGATCAACATGCTGCCGGGGTTGTGCAATGGTCAGTACCATATCGTGGCTACGGCGGACCCCGCCAACGATTTCATTGAGTCGAACGAGAACAACAATTGGACGTCGTTGCCTATTAACCTCACAGTACAGACCGCGGCCAATAATGGAGGCACCGCGAATATTTTCTGTAGTGGAAGTACGGTAATCGCACCTTCCGAAACCCGCGTTCTTACTGCTTCCCCCGGCACAGCGTACAGTTGGAACACTGGTGCTACGAGCCGCAGTATCACGGTTGGGGCTGCTGGTACGTATTCCTGCACGGTGACTTGCCCATGTGGTAGCTTGGCCACACCGAGTTTGACTTTGACCTCATTGACCGCTCCTGTGCCTGTTGGCAGCGGAGCAAGCAGTGTGGGACCCGGACAGGTCAGCCTGAGCGCCACGGGTTCGGATCTCCACTGGTTCGATGTTGCTTCTGGTGGTAGCGAAGTTGGAACGGGTCCTGGATTCCTTACTACACCGATCAATGTCACCACGAATTATTGGGTTGAAAACCGTGCTAGTTCGTCCGGTGTGAACCTCAATGCAGGCCGGGCCAATAACACCACACAGGGAGCATACTTGAGTTCGAAGCAATGGCTCTTGTTCGATGCGGCCAAGCCGTTCAAGCTCGAATCCTTCAAGGTCCGTGCGAACAGTATCGGGCAGCGTCACTTTGTCTTGGTGGACCGGTTGGGTAATCTGATCGCCGAGAAGTACATCGAGATTCCAGCAGGTCTTAATACGATCGTTGTGAATTGGGATGTGCCAGCGGGAGTTCAGCACAAGATCAGTGCGTTCGATGACAATACTGAAGTGGTGCGTGATCTCTGGTACAACAATGCGGGCAACACTTACCCGTACAGCTTAGGAACTCTCGGGTCCATTACCGGCGCTTCTGACGGAACCACCAACTACTACTACCTTTATGACTGGGTGGTAAGCACGCCGACCGTCAACGCCATAAGCACGCGGACCCAGGTAACTGCGACTATCGTGAATCCTGTCGCTTTGAGTCTGAATGTGAAACTCGAAGGCCCCTTTGACACTAACACAGGCCTGATGACCGACGACTTGCGGGTGGCGGGTCTCATTCCATCGATCGAACCATACACAGCCCTAGGTTTCGCTCAACTTGCTGGAGGTGGTGCGGAGGTGATCAATGGAACACCGCTAACGACCACAGGCAGCAATGCGATCGTTGATTGGGTTCGGGTCGAATTGCGCTCATCGACGACTCCGACGATCGTGTTGGCCACAAAACAGGCCTTACTGCAACGAGATGGTGATGTGGTCGCTAGTGATGGAGTTTCCCCGATCACATTTGGTGTGGGTGCAGGCAACTATTATGTTGCCGTGCGTCATAGGAACCACTTGGGCTGCATGACTTCCGCCGCAATACCTTTGACCACCGTGCCAGCAACATTGGATCTGTCTGGCATAGCTACCGGCACTTGGGGCACGAACGCGCGAAGAGCCACTGGGTCGGTTATGACGCTCTGGGCAGGTAACACCGTTGTGAACGGCCAACTCATGTACGTTGGCGTTGCCAATGATCGCGATCCTATCCTGCAAGCGGTCGGCGGGGTTGTGCCTACCAACACAGCTACCGGTTACGAGGGCACCGATGTGAATCTGGATGGTGTGATCAAGTATACTGGCATCAACAATGATCGAGACCCGATCCTGGTGAATGTTGGAAGCACACAACCGAATAATGTACTGACCGAACAAATTCCCTGATCGAATTCCCCAAAAGCCGTTAAATTGCCCGCCTTACCCTGAACTTGAAAGACCCAAACCTCCAAAACATGATGAAGTTCAACCCAAAGAATTGGAAAAGCCTACTGCTTGGCTTTGCCACTTCAATTCTGCTCATTGGTGGAGCCAATGCGCAGAACCCTACTTCGGTCGATATCGACCTCCTACCGAACGCCGATCCTACCAGAATGGACGTGAAGGTGCGAGCCAATGGTCAAAGCTTTGGAGATATTGTAAGTAATCTGACATTCACCATTCGCTGGGCAACAGGTACCACAGCGGCTTTGGGAGTAAGGACTGCGCCTTGCGCAGTGTCGACTCCGGCGCCGACTACACAGGTTACCAATCCGAATGGGCCTCCTTGTGTTGGGCCTACTTGCACGGGCCCGGCGACAGGATTCAACTATCGTACGTACAACCTTGTAGCGCTCAGCAGCTTGGATGACGACGGTTGTCCTTGGCCTGCGGATACATGGTTTACGATCATGACGGTTCCAGTTACCGCGAATCCCGGTTGCACCACTTTCCAGATCGTGGGAAGCAACGCGATACCGGACACGTGGACGGCAGCACAGAACAGGAACTTTTTCGTCTCCTTGGGCGGTCTTCCAAAAACCGGAATTATCGAGCCTACGGCTGTAAACGTTGGTAGCTGCACAGTGGACTGCCTTGGCGTGATCGGTGGTACAGCATTACCTGGTACTGCATGCAATGACATCTATGCCTGTACGATAAATGACGTGTACACCGGAACCGCCCCGAACTGCGGTTGCGCAGGCACACCGGACAACACGGATACCGACGGTGATGGAATTCCGAACTGTTCGGACAACTGCCCTACGGTAGCCGGCCAGATCGGTTCTACTTGCAATGATGGCAATGCTTGTACAACAGGTGATGTGTTGAACGCAAGCTGTGTTTGCACAGGCACGTTGAACAACACGGATACCGACGGTGATGGAATTCCGAACTGTTCGGACAACTGCCCTACAGTTGTTGGTCAGATCGGTTCTTCTTGCAACGACGGCAATGCATGTACAACAGGTGATGTGTTGAACGCGAGCTGCGTATGCGCAGGCACACTGAACAATACAGATACGGACGGCGATGGAATTCCGAACTGCTCTGACAACTGCCCTACGGTTGTCGGTCAGATCGGTTCTACTTGTAACGACGGCAATGCATGTACGGACAACGATGTGT
>JANNYL010000457.1:0-5635 GCA_031410075.1 Flavobacteriales bacterium | reverse complement strand
CTCTTGCGAAGCTCCCCGCTTAATACGCGGTAAACCGCCTGCTTGCGCAATTCCGGCGGGTAGCTGTTGTACACTTTGAATTCTTTTGAGAGTCCCATCTTGAAGGGTTGGTTTGTGTCAACCTATTTCAGGACAAGACATTGCACCCTGAGATACAACCTCGTTTTCAAAGTTTCACGACGGGTATCGTGCCGCGATCTGATTTAGCTGAATACTGCAAATAGTAATGGCCAGGCCCTAGAGCAGGGAGCGGTAGAACAAGCTTGCTCTGCCCAGCCGCAATTCTGTGAGTGCTTTGCTTTACAATTTGTCCGTTGGCAGAAAAAAGGGTCAACTCAACCGCTTGGCTCTTGACAGATGAGATGATAACCGGCAAGTCATCCATCACGGGGTTCAGGAGGTTTACGGAAAGGCCGCTGACCACTTTATCGGTGAGCAAAGACCCATATGGGTCAACGTCCCCGATCATCGTTCCTGGGTCGAATTCAAGAATGGTAAACTCGAAATGGACCATCACGTAGGCGTTAGAAGGAACTGCCAGGAGATGGCCAGGTTCAGTGATCCATACTTCGGATGTATGGCACTGCCCCGCATCCAAGAGCAGAACCTCTTCATCTGGTTCACCAAAGTACCATGCGAGATTTCCATCGCAGAGCCCCCCATTTGGTGAAAATGTATAACGGATCTGCACAGAGTCACCGGGTACCATCGCTATCGTATCCAGAGCTTGTCCATTCCATGAACACCCGTCACACTCAAGTTGGGATATAACAGCACCGTCGCGGTGAACACTTACCACTATGTGCGGCCCACCGCATTGGGCGAAAGTTGAAGTGCTCCAAAGGAGCAAGACTCCGAACGATATTACAAAGCGTGCGAGCATTTTAACGAATGTAACGTGTCCGTTCTTGGTATGTTGCCAAGCCCCAACTTTCTCTTCCTCAGGGTCCTGATGAGGAGACCCGGAACAAGAAGTGAGCGTTGAATACTTGAACCGCCCGTTCGCAAGATGAGAAGCGGACCACTTTCCTTTGGCCCGTGCCTCCCCAAGACGAGTTCCGCGCGTTGTACCACCAGCATGCCCGCATGGTGTACAACCTCTGCCTGAACTACCTGCACGGGCGGGAGGATGCACAGGAGGCTACACAGGATGTTTTTTTGAAAGTGCACAAGCGACTCACGGGTTTCAAAGGCGATTCGACCGTGACCACGTGGATCTATCGCATCACCATCAATACGTGCCTCGATCGATCGAAGGCGCGCAAGCGGAAGAAACGTTCGCTGCTCAACTTGTTCAGTTTGTCGGATGAACAGGTGGAGCGATCCGCCTCCATGGTGTTCGATCACCCGGGCGTTGCAGCGGAAGACCGCGAAGCCTTGGAACGGTTGTTCACACTGATCGATAAACTTCCAAAACAACAAAAGACCGCATTGCTCCTGAAGACCACCGAAGACTTGTCGATGAACGCCATTGCTGAAGTGATGGGTCTAACGCCCAAAGCAGTGGAATCGCTCCTATCCCGGGGTAGGGCGAATTTGCGCCAATACAAGCGCACTAGCGAAGGATGAACCGAAGAACGTCGTCAAAATCACATCACAATGGATGAGAACGGAATAGAAGATCTGCTGAAGCGCGTTCAACGTGTGGAGGAACCGCCATTCCTGTTCACCCGCATTGAAGCTCGGTTGATACGTGAGGCGCCAGTGCCGCGCACACGGTTCATGTTGGTTGCATGCGCGATGGCGGTTCTGTTGGTCGCGAATGTCACAGTGATCATACGCGCGTATGCCTCCTCGGGAACTGCGGCCGCAGCTGAGATGGTGGATGCGATGGGTATGGATGCCTCCAATCAATTCTACCCATGACCAAGGAACGCCTGTTGAGTTTCGCAGTCCTGTTGCTGCTCGTTCTGAACGGTATTATGGTGTTCATGGTACTGCGAGGTTCGGATCGTCATGGCCCGCCTCCGGAAGATCGGCCCAAACAAATGTTGATCGACCGACTTGGGTTTGACGTTGAGCAGGTGAAACGCTACGAAGCGTTGATCGATCTGCATCGGGTCGCGATCGGCGAAAAGGACCGTGCGTTGCGATCAGTTCGCGCAGAATTGTTCCATGCACTGGGTTCCTCTTCGACGACTGAGCGCGATTCCCTGGCCCATGTTATCGGAGAGATCCAAACTGCTGTGGAACGGATCCACTATGATCATTTCGCAGCAGTACGTGCGCTGTGCAAGTCCGAACAACTGGCGAACTTCGATGCGCTGGCAGAGGAACTTTCCGGTTTCTTTGGGAAGCACCCGCCGCATCGTAAAGGACCATGAGATCATCGTTCGTTTGCTGCCTTCTAATCTCCACCGCACTGCACGCGCAGCTGGCCCGATTCGTTCCGTGCATGGGCGATCAACCGCTTCGGTTGGATACGCCGATCACATTGCCTGATGGCACACCCTTAACCATCACACAGTTTCGTTTCTATGTCGGCCATTTCGCCTTCTACCGAGCCGGAAAAGTGATATCGCGGAATGATGCCTTTCACTTGATCGATGCTACAGACAGCTCGTCGTGCTTCGTGGAACTTGATGCAACTTCAGCGGCGGTTGGTGATTCGATCTCGTTCCTGTTCGGTGTGGATAGCCTCACGAATGTCTCCGGTGCTTTCGGTGGTGATCTGGATCCAACAAGAGGCATGTACTGGGCATGGAACAGCGGCTACATCAACCTGAAGCTGGAAGGCACTAGCCCGGCTTCGCCCTATGCTTCGCACGCGTTCGAGCTGCATCTGGGCGGATATCTGCCGCCATTCGCGACCGCGCGCCGCATCGTACTACCTGTCAGTGGAACGGGTCCATGGGCGGTTGCTGTGGATGTTGTGCCATTGCTCGAAGCGGCTGATATCCGTACGAAGTGCAACGTGATGTCACCCGGCGAAACGGCTCTGCGACTTTCGAGCGCGGCGTCGTCGATGTTCAAACACCTCTTCCTATCGCCGGAGGATGATGCGTTCAAGCGATAGGCCTGTGAAGCAAGCACGCGGGGCCCCGGTCACCTTGGTCATAGTTGTCCTGACCATCGTGATCAGCGCGGCGGGTACGATGCCTACGCATCCGGTTCAGCTTGGCGTTCCAAAGGATTGGCCCCAACCGGTGTATGATCTTTCCCGGAACCCGCTCACGCAGGAGGGCATCGCGCTCGGTCGCAAACTCTTCTACGATCCGATCCTCTCAAAGGACAGCACGATCTCGTGCTCGAGTTGTCATCTTTCGTACACAGCGTTCAGCCACGTGGACCACAGGTTGAGCCATGGGATCCACGACAGCATCGGCACGCGCAATGCACCCGCCTTGGTGAACCTCGCTTGGAATCGGAGCTTTATGTGGGATGGAGCGGTGAACCACTTGGACATGCAGCCATTGGCGCCCATCGGTCATCCAGCGGAGATGGGGGAGACCCTTCCTCATGTGCTGTTCAAGATCGTCCAACATGCTGAGTACCGCCGCAGGTTCGGTGAGGCCTTTGGAGATACCATGGTGCTTGGCGATCGTCTTCTGAAAGCCCTTGCGCAGTTCCAACTTTCATTGGTCTCTGCTGGGTCCCGTTATGATCGTATGCGCATAGGGGCTGAGACTTTCACCGAGCAGGAAATGAACGGCTACCGCATTTTCCGAGCGCACTGCGATGCCTGCCATAAGGAGCCACTTTTTACGAATGGTGGCTTCGCCAACAACGGATCGCCACCGGACTCCATTTTGCGCGATGGTGGACGGATCCGCATCACGCATGATCCCAGCGATTCGCTCAAATTCAAGATCCCCTCTCTTCGCAATATCGAGTTCTCCTATCCCTACATGCACGACGGGCGGTTCCGAAGGCTGAATGCGGTGATCGCCCATTACACGGATGGGATACTGCTATCCGCGACGCTTGCACCAGAGCTCGCACGGCCGATCGTGTTATCACCCAATGAACGCACTGACCTTGTGGCTTTCCTGCTTACGCTCAGTGACCGCGACTTCTTGTTGAATCCTGAGAACGCGGCGGCCAAAAATTATTGATGCGCCAGCCGAAGGAACATAAGAGGAATGTCGTCCAAGAGCTTGAACCCCCATTCATCTCAAGTACTGATACAATACCCTAAATGAGCAAATTGAACCAAGTCCTTCTATCCGCAGCCGTATGCATATCGCTGACTCCGGTGTCTGCACAAAGTGACCCCGTGATCACCCAATGGCTGTTCAATACCACCAACGTCCTTGGATCCCACTACGTGGCTGGGAACTATACGCCTATCCAGGATAATGTTCCGGCCAATGTGCAATCCGTCCAGTATTCGAACGACTGGTCATATGTGTCCACCCACGGCATTCCTGCATACATCACTGGGCCTTTCCAAGATGGTAACCCGAGTTTTGCTTCCGATCAGAACGCCATCTTCAAATTCCCGCGTGTGCCTGCGCAGAACACCGGAACGCCTACGGCAACAACCGGAGGTAACATCGGTGTCTTCATTAACGGTGTGGCGCTTTTCGACTATCGCGATGGTGTAGCGTGGAACCCAAATACGAACGCTCTCTGCGGAGGACCGGGCAATCCTCCTTGTCCTGGTGGAATGGGTGCCGCGCAGGCATGGAACCGCGATGCCATTCCGGCGGAACGTGCCGGTTTTGATTGCGCCAAAGGACATCCAGCAATGGGTAATTACCATCACCATCAGAATCCGAGTGCGTTCAACCTGGACCTGGTGGTTATTTCGGATGTATGCGACCTCTACGCGGCGGACGGCCTTTATGTGATCGACGGCGCGCAGCATTCTCCTTTATTGGGCTTTGCCTACGATGGCTTTCCCATTTATGGTGCTATTGGTTACGCGAATACGGACGGAACGGGCGGGCCTGAGCGTATACGATCCGGTTATCAATTAAGGAGCATCACCACGCGGTCCACCTACGCGGACGGTACTGACGTAAGCGACGGTCCCAATGTGAGTGTGACCTATCCGCTCGGTTACTTCCGGGAGGACTATGAATTCCTCACGCACACTGAACCGTTCTATCTGGATGAACACAACGGCCGCTTCTGCGTGACCCCGGAATACCCGAGCGGTACTTACGCGTACTTCTGCACGGTTGATGCGAACTGGAATTCCGCGTATCCCTATGCGGTTGGGCCTACATTTTATGGCGTGAGGACAGCGGCCAAAGTTCCATCAATCACCGAGTCCGTATTGATGTTTGACCCTGCGACGGCTGCGGTACCATCTGTCTCTGCCGAAGAAGACCACATCACTGTTTTCCCGAACCCATCCGGTGAACTGATCGCGATCCAAGCGCATGGAATACTGCGTGAAAGTTTGCCAGTGTCATTGTTCGATGCGAGTGGAAAGCTGGTTCGAAGCGCTACGATCCCGCAGGGAAGCACGATCTGGTATTTGGACACGCGCACACTCTACGATGGTTTGTATACCGTGCGTATTGGACAGGGTGATCGGGCTTCCCAAGCGAAAGTGCAGGTGGTGCATTAGACCTCTTTCCTAATTCACTGGTGTCCAGGGAACTTTCACGAGACTCCGGCTCAGGGCCGGAGTGACATTGGTGTAGGAAGCCGCGGGGGGCGGGGGGAGCCCCCCCCCCCCCGC
>JANNYL010000456.1:0-2304 GCA_031410075.1 Flavobacteriales bacterium | reverse complement strand
GGGTGCCAACGGTACCTGCGAATTCAAAGTGACCAACACCGGGGATCAGCCATTGATCATCAGCACCTGCAAAGGCAGCTGTGGTTGCACTGTTCCAAAATGCGATACAGCACCTGTTGCCCCAGGCGCAAGCACGATCGTTACGGTGAAGTACGACACCAACCGTGAAGGACCTATCAACAAGAGCGTTACCATCAGCAGCAACGCCACCAACGCTCCAGAGAAAATGGTGCGCATCAAGGGCGAAGTGAAAGCCAGCGCAACATCCACTCCTGCCAGCCCAGTGAAAGAGGTGAGCCCAATGGCTCCAGTTGAGAAGACCGGCGGACAGTAATCGTCAGTGTAGAATAGTGCGAAGCCCCCGTAAACCGGGGGCTTCGTCATTTTCAACCGGTTCCTGAACTTCAAGATCGGCTCCGGGAATGCACTGATCGAACGATCTTCGCCCCTCGAACACCGATCCATGCCATCCATTTCACAGAAAGGCCAGCACATGCCGGCTTCGCCCATTCGCAAACTTGTGCCCTTTGCTGAGGCCGCCAAGAAGCGGGGAACACACGTATTGCACCTCAACATCGGACAGCCGGATATCCGAACTCCGAAGGTGGCCTTGGATGCGATCAAGAACATGGACCTCGCCGTGGTGGAGTACAGCCACAGCGCAGGAAATGAAAGCTACCGGAAAGGCCTGGCAGCTTACTACAACGAACATGGCATCGCGATCACGCACGAGCAGATCATCATCACCACCGGCGGCTCAGAGGCTTTGCTCTTCGGTATGATGGCCTGCTTCGATGCCGGTGATGAGATCATTATTCCCGAGCCGTTCTACGCCAACTACAACAGCTTCGCTTTATCGGCCGGCGTGAAAGTGGTGCCCGTTCGCAGCAATATCGATTCGGGCTTCGCATTACCACCGATCGAAGCGTTCCGCCACGCGATAACGCCGCGCACCAAAGGCATTCTCCTGTGCAACCCCGGCAACCCGACCGGCTATCTCTATTCCCGTTCGGAGCTGGAGGCACTTCGCGACCTGGTCAAGGAGAACGATCTGTTCCTTTTCAGTGATGAGGTGTACCGCGAGTTCTGCTATGATGGTGCCGAGCACATCAGCGCTATGAGCCTTGTTGGTATCGAGGAGAACGTGGTGCTTATCGACAGTGTGAGCAAACGCTACAGCATGTGCGGTGCTCGCATCGGCGCCTTCATCACGCGCAACAAAGAGTTGCTCGCCACGGCACTGAAATTCGCCCAAGCACGATTGAGCCCTCCCACTTTCGGCCAGATCGCGGGCGAGGCGGCGTTGAAGACCCCGAAGAGCTACTTCGAGGAGGTCATCAGCGAATACAAGCTGCGCCGGGATACGCTCGTGGATGGTCTGAACAGCATTCCGGGCGTGGTCTGTGCAAAACCGAAAGGCGCGTTCTATTGCATCGCTCAATTGCCCATCGACGATTCGGATGTGTTCTGCCAATGGCTCCTCGAAAAATTCGAGCACAAGGGACACACCGTGATGATGGCTCCTGCAACAGGTTTTTATTCGGCACCTGAGCCAGGTCGCCAACAGGTACGCTTGGCGTATGTGCTGGAAACACCCAAACTCGAATTGGCCGTGGAGTGCTTGCGCGAAGCCCTTGCCGTATACCCAGGTCGTCTGGCCAAAGGAACTGCCCAAGCTGCGGTGGCCTGATCGGAACGCCTGGCAGGAGCGATCGCATTTGTTCTTGTTGTAACGGCCTGTTGTTCAGATCGGCCTGTTGACATCATTCGTCCAACTGGGTTGAAACGCCTCGTGTCGCCGAGCGTTATTTGTGACTATTCATGAATAGTCCCCTCATGTTGCACCTGCGCCCTGTTGTATTCGCATGTCTTTGTTGGTGCTTATCGATGATCACAAATGCCCAGGACAGGCAGGAACTTCGTTATCTCGTTGGGGTGCAACCACCCCTTACGGAGGACCAGGAAAAAAACCTCACCGAACACTTGGTGGATGCCGACCCGTCCACATCGATGGAATTCGATCGTGTTTCGGGCATGATCGAGGTCCGCGCCGATCAACCCTTGCAGCGCGAACAATTCGAAACCCTGTTGCGGCAAATGCGCGCTGTTTCTGTTTCCTCCTGGCGCTCGGTCTATCCAAGAGGCACCATGCGCAGCCCGATGGATACCCCCGGTTCTCCAATCTTTTTTGATACAGGCAACCCATCTGCCGATGACGCACGATACGAAGCTGACAAGATCCAATGGCTCAAGAACAATGAGCCGCGAACGGAAGCTCCACTAGAAGGCCCCAAGTGATGCAAA
>JANNYL010000455.1:0-3966 GCA_031410075.1 Flavobacteriales bacterium | reverse complement strand
CACAATATCAAGCCTACGATGCGCAGAGCCCGAATGATGCGCGTGTAAAAGGCTACCTGCAACAGAGCGATTTCTTCATGCGCCTCAAACGCGACAGTACACGGAACGAGGTGCGGATGATCCCCATTAACAGCCCACAAGCTGACCTAGGAGTTACGGTAATGGATGATCTGCTCCTCTTCAGCAGTGCCCGAGGCGAAGGAGTGGGGGGGAAGAACGAGTACAAGTGGGACGATCAACCCTTCTTGAACCTGTACACGGCCTTGCTCAAAGGCAACACGGCAAGCGAACCGTTGGTGATGCGCCGCGAAGTGAACAGCCGCTATCACGATGGAACGGCCACCTACGATTCCATCGCCCATCGCCTTTACTTCACCCGGGACAATGTGTTCTACGGCACGTTGAACAAGTCAGAGAGCGGTGAACTGAAGCTCGCCATCTACCATTCGGATATTTCCACCGGCGAATACAATCAGAAGGAGTGGGGCAACTTGGTTCCCTTCACGCATAACGATCCCGAATACAACACCGGTCATCCGTGCATCAGCCCTGATGGCAAGCGGATGTACTTCGCCAGTGACCGCCCAGGCGGAAGCGGCGGCGTTGATATCTGGTACAGCGACAAGTTGGGAGAAGAATGGGGTGTTCCCATCAACATGGGAGAGAAGGTGAATACTTCCAGCAACGAGATGTACCCGTACGTGAACCGGGACAGCGTTCTCTATTTCAGTAGCAATGGTCACGCCGGCTTGGGCGGATACGACCTCTTCTATTGCCGACTTGCGCCATCTGGCCCAACAGCAGTGCTCAATCTGGGTTATCCTGTGAACACGCGTTTCGATGACCGGAACCTGTACTTGCTCCGTGACGACAGTACCGGATTCTTTGTAAGCGATCGACCAGGTGGGCAGGGAAGCGACGACATCTATGGATGCACCGTGCATCCACCAATGCAGCGCATCAGCGGGCATGTGGTTGACAAGCAAACACGCGAGCCGATCAACGGAGCAATGTTGGATGTGAAGAACGCGCTTGGCAGATTCATGGACGATGCGACGATCAAGATGCTTGACGATGGCCGCTTCGAGATCGAAGTGCCGTTCTCGAACGCATACACGATCACGGGTACCAAGAACGGTTACTTGCAGAACAGTGTAAGCCTGAACCCGGATACGGATCCGTTGGATGATGTAACGATCGAACTGGGCAAGTACGACTACGGCGCTGAAGGCACCGTGATGCATGGCGAAACACTAGCGCCATTGGCCGGTGTGAAGGTGCAGTTGTTCGATGCGAACGACAAGATGATCCAGGAGATGGAAACCGGTGCGGACGGTAAGTACGCCTTCAGCTTGGAGCCCAATACCGACTATCGCATCAAAGTGGGTAAGGACGGCTTCTTCAAACAAAGCGCACGTATCAGCACAAAGGGAAAGACGAGCACCGTGATCCATACCGACTTCAAACTCTTCCCGCTGGAAGTTGATCAGGTTGTCCGGTTGGATAATATCTACTATGATCTCGCCAAGTGGGCCATACGTCCTGATGCGGCCAAGGAACTCGACAAACTCGTGCAAACATTGCTCGACAACCCTACGGTAACTATCGAGTTGAGCAGCCACACCGACTGCCGCGGCAAAGACGCCTACAACATGGACCTGAGCACCAAACGTGCGAAGAGTGCCGTGGACTACCTCATCAAACAAGGCATCGACAAGTCACGCTTGGCCAGCAAGGGCTATGGCGAAACAAAACCAGTTGAAACCTGCGAGTGTACCAAGTGCAACGATGACCAACATCAACGGAATCGCAGAACGGAATTCAAAGTGCTGAGCAAATAGGGTTGGGTTGCCGCGGCTGAGGAGCCGGGGTCTCCTTTGGGAACAAAGGGGTTGCTCAGTTGACGAAAGGGAGCACGCGGGCCGAGCGATCGGCCCGCGCGCTTTTTTGGTAGAGCCCCCAACGGTACAGGCATTTCGCAAGTTCCATCGATATTCTCCTCGGGCCTTGCCATGAGGTGCGTCGCATCTACCTTTCCACCATGTCCATTGCACGCGGCAACGTTCGTTTACAATCGTGGGTGCTCTTGGCCGGCGTGGTGCTCATGGCGATCAAGTTCATCGCGTGGCGGCTAACGCACAGTAATACCATTCTGAGCGATGCATTGGAAAGCATCGTGAACGTAGCCGGCGGCGCGGTCGCGCTGTACAGTCTGTGGCTCGCGGCCCAACCACGGGATTTGGAGCACCCGTACGGCCACGGAAAGGTTGAATACATAAGTGCGGGCATCGAGAGCGGCTTGGTGGTATTGGCTGGTGGCATCATTATTTGGCGGGCTGTCGCCGCTCTTTCGCACCAGCAACAACTGCATAGTCTTGATACGGGGATCGCGCTAACGGCGGTGGCCGGTGGCCTCAACATGATCATGGGACTTGCCCTCAAGAAGCGGGGTACGCGTGTGCATTCGATCACGATGGAGGCCAGTGGAGCGCACTTGCTCAGTGATGCATGGAGCACAGTGGCCATGTTGTGCGGCTTGGTCTTGATCCGGTTTACCGATCTGCTGTGGCTCGATCAAGTCTTCGCGATCGCTTTCGCACTATACATCATCGTATCCGGCCTGCGCGTTTTCAGGCGATCGCTCGCGGGCATCATGGACGAAGCGGATCTGGGCTTGGCGCGCGAGGTGATCGCCTTGCTCCAGCAAAATCGCGCACCCCAATGGGTCGACGTACACAACTTCCGCATGATCAAATACGGTACTGTGCTCCACATCGATTGCCATGTCACCCTGCCATGGTACTACAGTTTGGAGAAAGCGCACGACGAGATCGCCGCGATCGAAAAGCTCGTGAATTCGCGCGAACATCAGGAAGTGGAGCTCTTCATCCATATGGATCCGTGCATTCCAACATCCTGTTCGATATGTACTGTTGCCGAATGCGCTCTGCGGAAGCACCCGTTCCAACGCCAGATCACGTGGGAACTCTCTTCGGTACTGGGGAATGCGAAGCACGGCAGCAACGCGCAGCGGCCGTCGGATGTGCCAAGGGTGGCGAATTAGTTTACGAACGGAGGATTGTCTTCTGGAAAGGCAATGGCCGCATCTTGTTGGATGCGGCCATTGATCTTCCTGCCTGAACAGGGGAAGAGCTTGGGTGTCTTCTAGCGCACGACCACCTGCACATTCTTCGAACCGCTCGTTCCGTGCACGCACAGTGCATAAAGACCCGGAGCAACAGCGCGTGTGTCGATGATGGCGCGTTCGGAGGAAATGATACCCGACGAGGTGATCCGACCCAACGCGTCGGTGAGCGCGTAATCTGTGCGCCCTGCAGCGCTGCCCAGCTCAATGGTCAACAGATCGGTGGTTGGGTTCGGGTATACGCTCAGGGATGCGAACTCATCAATACCTGCAACACCAGAGGATCCATCGGTAATGTTCACGTCATCGATCACCAGATGCTCTGGACCCGCAGTGTTGCGAACTCCAATAATGAATTCGCCAATGGCGGAGCTATGGGTACACAATATGCTCGCCGTTATCGGTTGCCACACTACATCATCGGCGATCACCACATAGGTGCTGTACGTTGCAATGCCGCCCGGAGCGCTGCGCTCATCGAACATGGATACATGCACCTCGCCATGTCCGCGCACCCAGAAATTGTACAGGTAGGTTGTTCCACTATCCAGTTGAAGTGGTTGCGTGGTAAGGCGCTTGTTGGTAACGGTATCGTTGATCAAACGCACAGCGAGATCGCCGCTATGCGCGTTGTTATCGACCTGCTCAATATTGATCAACCCGATGTTCGTTTTTTGCCCGCCCCACCCTTCGGGCAAGGTGTCGTTCCATGTTTCAAAACCGCTTGTGAATTGTGCGGTTGCCAGGGTTGAAAGAGCTAGAAGTGAAAAGAGTACGTGTGTTCTCATTGGCCGATAATTGTTTGGTTACGTTCGAGCGAG
>JANNYL010000454.1:0-10922 GCA_031410075.1 Flavobacteriales bacterium | reverse complement strand
CTGAGCTCGTTGGTAACCAGCCCGCTCCCGAACGGGGTGCTGTTGAACGTGAAGGTGCGCACGCAAGTGAACGGTGTCTATAGCGCTTTTGGACCTGCATGCCGCTTCAAGATCCTGGTGCCTGTGTGCCAGACCACGCAGTTGACCACCACGGCTACACCCGTGATCTCCTGTGGTGCTACCGGCCTTTCGCTGAGCAGCACGATCTATGCGAACACGGTTGCGGGAGCCAACATTTACCAGTTCGAGTTCTCTCGCCCTGGTTATTTGCGCCGAGCTGCTTCGTCTACGCGATCAACGGGCCTTGCCTTCGTAACACTGCCGTTGTCGGTGAACACGTGCTACAATGTGCGGGTGCGCATTTCCTTCGATGGCGGCGCGACGTATTGCCCCTTCGGTCCATCTTGCTCGATGACGGTTGGTACGGCGATCTGCCCTGCTCCTCCTCCAGCTAACGCCCCACAAGGCGACGACGAGAGCGAGCACAGCACGAGCAGCACCCTTACAGTGTGGCCGAACCCGAACAATGGCGATCAGCTATTCCTCTCCCTCAGTGAGATGAGCAGCGAGGTGACCACCGCTACGGTGGACATCTACGACATGTTCGGCAAGCGCGTGATGACCAGTACTATCGCGACAGAAGGAACCAAGGTGATAGAGCTGAACAAGCAGCTCGCTCCTGGCCTTTATGTGGTAACTTATACCGCTGGTGAAGTGAGCTTCACAGAGCGTCTGGTGATCCAGTAAGCGATCTCTCTTTGTGGCGGCCCCGCTCGACTTCGGTCGGGCGGGGCTTCTGCTTTTTATTCCTGGAACCGTGGAGATCATGTTGGGATCATCGCCAGCATCGCGTGTGATCCAGTTCTCGAAATCTTGGATGTGGACGAATATTAACCTGAGCCAGATGTTGCGTTAAGACCTGTTAGGTCACTTGCGCCTGTAAAAACCACGGCCATGTTTCGTCCCCTGTTCCGATATCATCGCACGCATCGCTTCGTTCTGCGCGACCTCAGCGAGAGATCCGATAAAGAAGTGAAGGAAACCTTGGGCAATGCGGCCACCGGAGTGGAAGCACGTTTGCGCTATTTCGCTCGTCGGGACCATGGACACGTGCCGGATAACTGGTTCAGGTCCATTGAGCGACACCAACTAATGGGTTGCGGGAACGACATACCCGACCTGGTCTGTTATTCCTATGCGGGCAGGCGATTACTAACAGTATGGACCCGTCTAGTGGATGGCGATCTGCGGATCGATCTGCGGGCAACCGCATACCGAAAGAGTTTGGCCCCTGGATCAATATCCCCAGTTCGCAAGAACAGGAACCGACCGATCGCTGAGTCGAAGAGCGAACGCGAGAGAACTGGTTTATTGAAGGATCTGGCGGTTGTGTCCGAGAAGAAGGCAGCGCATCGAAAGCGGAGTGCTGTGGCGGCTTGATCCATTCGCCATGCGAAGCACAGCCAGGTGGAACGCGGCATTTACGATCGGCTACTAAGCACAGAAACGCTACACATCATGAAAGCGAAAATCGAACTGCATCGAGCTGGGATCAGCAAATTCTTCGTCTTGTTCGCGCTGGTATCCGGAACCGGCGCAGGGATTTCGAACGACCTCAGCGGAAATCGCCGTGAACCCTCCGAGACCGGCTGCCCTGTGCCGAAAGCCCGAGCGATCCGTGCAACTGGATCATCGGAATTGCCCGTTGCGGATTTTATTGTCGAAGCGAACTTGAATTTGCAGTGGGTCGTGAATGGCGTGGTGAACCCAACATTGACGCTTACCAGAGGGCGTACGTATCAGTTCGACCTTACTGCGTTCGGAGACGAACATCCTTGGGTCATCAATTCCATGGCCAACAACCCGTTCGGAACGGTCTACTCGGGGCCGGCATACGGTCAGGTACTCTCGTTCACCCCTACATCTATCATGCCTTCTGAGATCTACTATAACTGCGAAGTACATTCAGGCATGGGCGGAACGATCCAGCTGGTCAACTGCTCTGGTGACCTGAACAACGACTTCGTTGTGAACAGCACAGATTTTGGCTTGTTCGTAGGAGCCTTCGGTACCAACTGTGCGGGTTGTGCGGCGGATCTGAACGGCAGCGGCTCTGTGAACAGCACGGATTTCGGGCTCTTCGTTGGTGCTTTTGGTAACACATGCAATTAGCAGGGATGTTGACTGGACCAGCCTGGTCATCCTCATGCTGTGAAGGCATAGCCACCAATGAAGTTCTCTCTTCCGTTCAGCGTATTACCCAAGCACCCGCGATGAAACAACGCCAACTCGCTCGGATCAATCACCGATCGGTGCAATGAAATACTTGCTCAACAGTATCAGAAGCTGGCGCTTAAAGCGCCAGGCATTACGCAGACCCAACTATTTCTCCACCGTCACATGCCCGCGCTGTGGTAAACGCAGCCGAGACCAGATGCCCGGGAATGCCAGTGTGTATTTCTATCATTGTTTGAGGTGCAATAGTATGTTCAAGCCAAAGCCCGGTGATTGTTGCGTTTATTGCAGTTATGGTGATGTGCCCTGCCCGCCTCGGCAGCGCACGGGTTGGGCCCGGCAAGGTGGTCTCGAGAACAAGTAGAGGTTGTTGATCGTTTTCCGTAGTTCAAGTTGCCGGGGCGAGATCGATCTTTTCATCCAGTGTTGGCGCTTTCGTTACAGTGACTGCGGAAGTTTGCACCCACAACGAATACACCATGATACAGCTATACAAGAAATACAACAACAGCCTCCTTGTTTTCGCGATCTACGTATTGATCGTAGCCTTTGCGCTGGTCTGCTCGTTCGATCTTATCTGAGTCGACTTGTGTGCCGCAAGTTCTCCTTCGCATGGATCGCACGAGTGTGGGAGGGTCATTTGCGTGCTTCGTTAACAGGGGGCAAGGTTGCTTCATTAAGCGCTTGCACCTTGTGGGTGAAATATCGGCGGGCAACAGATGGACTGTTTCAGTATCAGATAGGGGAGGTCGTCACATTTGTCGCCACGGGCACGTGATAGTAACATGGCGTGAACAGGCTTGGTCCTGAAGCGCCTCAAGCTTTGCCGGATCCAATGACAAGGCCTATTCCTCCCGGTCAGCAGTCCATTGTCCATTTCGTTCCTGAAGCGTCTTTTTCCCGCAAAGGGTCTTCGTTGCAACATGGTGTCGGGAAGTTGGATGTGTTGATCGTGGCACGCATTCCGCGGATGGGATGGGGCCGTATATCCTCTTCCGCGAGGATCTTGCTCAAGGGTCGCCCTGGAACTTCTCGCTCTTGTCTGGAAATCGTCACGCTGAATTTTCTTCCCAACCGATCAGAGATACCACTGCCGAGAGCGAACGCTGACAACAAGCAATTGGACCTGTACTATCCGGAAAGTCAACGAGCTGGAATTCTTCACCTGTTGGGCCATGGGCGCAGACGACTGATGTATTGCTGGCGTAGTTCGGATGAAACGCACGCACTCAGTTGGTTTATCAGCTTTCCGTGAACAGGTGTGCCCCGACTTGAGGGGATGTGTTTGCTGATGTTCGCGGTTGATCCAGCAGGTCCGTCGTTCACGAGCACAACCCGATCGATAGATCATCGATAACCATACACTAACATGCAGCGTTTTTTGCGCCGGTAGTTTCGCCACCCCTATCAAAGGCGTATGCTTCGCTCACTGCTGGTTCCCTTGCTTCTGCTTTCTTTTTTGCTCTGCAATGGCCAAGGGGTTGTGCGTGGAACGATCAGTGATAAAAGCGGCGAAACCCTGATCGGTGCGCTGATCAAGTTGAAGTCGGATCCAACAGTGGGTACGGTTTCGGATATCGATGGCAAATACTCGCTCACTATCAAGCAAGCTGGCGAGGTGGTGCTTGTAGTCACCTACTCTTCTTATCAGGCGCAAGAAGTGAAGGTGATCCCCAAGCAGGACGAAGTGGTGATCGTGAATGTCGAGATGATCGAGACGAGCAAGGAGCTGGGGGGAGTGGTTGTGGAACGAAAAGCCCAACGTAGTGGTGATGTTCATCTGGAGCGGCTCAAGATCAACTCGGCCGCGAGTATCGACTATATCAGTGGTGAGGCCATGCTGAAGACCGGCGATGGTGATGCGAGTGCCGCCGTGAAGCGCGTCACCGGTGTGAGCACCGCTGGCGCATTCGTAACCGTTCGCGGATTGGCCGACCGGTACATCGTTACGACGATCAACGGGAGCCGCATCCCAACGCTCGATCCCTTCACCAACAACTTGAAGCTCGACCTCTTCCCCACCGGACTTTTGGACAACATCGTTATCACGAAGACCGCTACACCCGAGATGACCGGTGACTGGTCCGGCGCTTTGGTCTCCCTCAACACAAGCGACTATCCTGAAAAGTTCCGGTTGAGCGTAAGCACCATGCTCGGCTTCAATCCCAACTCCACTTTTCAGGACATCATTTCCGCCGGGCGCAACAGCACAGATTGGATGGGCCGCGATGATGGTGGGCGCGGCATTCCCGATGGCGTTCCTTCTGTGACCGAAGACTTCCCACGTTTCATCACGCCCGAACTCTACCAGCAACTGACCCTCCTCGGGCTGGGCCCTGCGCTGAACGCTTACGGCATCACAGCAGGCACCCCGGCTTTCCAGTCAACGACGATGAGTACCTCTTCGCAGTTGCAGCATCTTGCCTTGGTGGAGCTCGGCCTGTTGTCCCCCGGCCTCATCAACAATCCCACAGCTGTCCAGGGCGCGGTCGACGTGTACAACTCCACCTACGATCTGGGCTACTTCTCGCCGATCGTGAACAGCGAACTCGCCGGACTGAACAAGCGCTTCGACAACAGCCGCTGGCGGTTGATGGATGTACAGGGGAATCCCAACTTCAACCAGTCCATTACCATCGGCAACCAGATCGAGGTCTTCAAGAAGTCCAAGAACCCCAAGACGCTCGGCTTCCTCGTGGGCTTTCGCTACGCCATGGATACCGACTATGACGGATCTTCCACTTTCGGCCGTACAAGGGAGGACGAGGCGGACGCAAACCCCGGCGATGCATTGGATTTCGACCAGCTCGGCACCCAACGCATCTCCACTGAAAGCGCAGGCTGGAATGCGTTGGGCAGTTTGAGTTTGAAGCTCAACCGCAATAACAGTTTTTCCCTCCTCGTGATGCCGAACGTGCTCGGCCAGAACAACGCACGTTTCCGCGTTTTCCTGAAGCCCAGTGTGAGCGGCGCCACATTCGGTTCCGAGGACCAATTTTACGAGGAGCGCAAGCTGTGGGTGTACCAGTTCGGGTCCAAGCACTTTATTCCCGGCATGCGGTTGCGTATGCAGACCGATATCTCGTACTCCGACGGCCAGCGCAATGTGCTCGACCTGAAGACGGTGCAATACATCATGCCGGAGCCGGGCGGAACGATCTTCGACGTGGACGGCGCACTGGAACCGCCAGCACGGATCTACCGCTTCTTGGATGAAACACTGCTCGATGCGCGCCTGAGCTTCGAACTGCCCCTGAGCAGTGACGAGCGGAAATCACGTGCGTTCAAGTTCGGTGGCGCTTACCGAGACAACACGCGGCGCAATAAGCAGACCTATTTCAGCGTGCTCGGTGCGCCCGGACCAACACAGTGGGAAGATCCCGGCAGATTCGACCTTCGGCCGGACGGGCAGTTCACCTCCGTCTACTTTCCCTTTGGTACGTTCAAGGACAGCGACATCGGTATCAACCGGGTGACTTCCGTTTTCGGCCTGCTCGACTACGCGGTAACACCGCGCCTTCGCGTGAACGGTGGCCTGCGGGCCGAGCACACGAACATGATCACGGATATCCTTCGCTTTTATGAGGAGGGTGTACCAAGCGACGACCCGTCTCGCGGTACGGTGGGCGACTTGACGGTGGCCGGCGGAGGGGGCGCCGAACCGAAACCGGCCGTTCCCGGAATACTGGACCAATGGGACCTGCTGCCCAGCGTGAACATCATCTACAAACTGAAGGACGACGACATCGCTCCCACCAACCTCCGCGTGAACTGGTTCCGGTCCATCGGTAGGCCGAGCTTCCGCGAATTCTCGGTAGTGCAACTGTTCGATTACGTCCTCGCGGCACCGGTGTTCGGCAACCCGGACCTCGAGCTGACCAACATCGACAACTACGATCTGCGCATCGAGCGCTTCTTCCAGAACCGGAACAACATTTCGCTCAGCGGTTTCTACAAGCGCTTCGAGAACCACATCGAGCTGCTCTCCACGCTCGCCGGCGGATTCACTTGGCGCAACGCCGACTTCTCGCACGTTTACGGCCTGGAGCTCGAAGGACGCATCGGGATCGCCAAGGGCCTGGATTGGCGCGGCAACCTGACACTGATGCAATCGCGATCGGACCTCACGTTCCAGTTGGACGGTGAAGAGGTCGCATACAGCACCCAGATGTTCGGTCAGGCGCCGTTCATCGTGAACTCCATGCTCAGCTGGACGGCTGACAGCTCGCGCTTCAGCGCGAGCGTGTCCTACAATGTGCAAGGACCGAAGCTGGTGATCGCCAACTCCGAGCTGGCTCCTAGGGCTGTGCGCGCTTACGAGATGCCCCGCCATATCATCGACCTCACACTGAGCAAATCCTTTGGCAAACATTGGGGCGCACGTGCACGTGTGCGGAACCTGCTGAACGCGCCTCTCCGCCGCGCCTACAAGTTCGACCAGGGCTATGACTTCGATTTCGACGTGTACACCTATGGCACGGAGTATAACCTGACGCTCTCGTACACCATCAAATGATACCACACGTGTTCCGCAGCCATTCGCCCCGGACCCTTCTAGCGCTCACCGCGTCCTTGTTGATGGGGGTGATGGCCACCGCACAGTCGGATCTCGAGAACGTCATCGTGGAGACCTACTACATCTCCAACGCGGTGGACGCCGTACCGAACGAAGAGGGCGGAGCATTGGCGGAGGGATCGAAAACATACCGTGTTTACTTGGACCTATGCGACGGTTGCGCCCTGCTCGCCCTGTACGCTACCCAAGATCACCCATTGGACATCAGCAGCACCGCACCTTTCTACAACAACCCGGACCGGGGCAAGACCTTCGGGCACTTGGTAAGCAACGGCGCACTTGATGAGAACACCGTTGCCCTTGACTCTTGGCTCTCACTCGGCGGTGCGAGCAACCAGCGCTTCGGTGTGCTCAAAAGCGAGGACCCGGACACCACGAGCCCGGTGCTCTTCCCGAACGACCTAGGCATGCTTGCCAATGAGGACCCGGGCGCAGGCATCCCTCTTACTGTGGCGGACGGACTGGTCCAGGACACGGTGAGCACGCAACCGCCCAGCTTTTTCGCGCTCGGTCTCTCCGCCGACAGTGTATTTGGCGATTCGACCCAAGCGACGTCCTACATTACCGACAGCACCCGAATTGTCTGTGGGCTACCCGGTATGCGTGGACATGGCAACGGGAACAAAGTGCTGGTGGCCCAACTCACCACCACCGGCGAACTTACCTTCTGCCTGAACTTGGAGATCGTCCGTGCCAACGGCATCGTGGTCCGTTACGTATCGAGCGACACGCTCCTCGCAGCTGACGAAGTGCCCAGTGGCCTGCTGTGCTATCCGCCCGTCTGCGGCTGCATGGACCCGGACTTCCTCGAATACGACCCTGCCGCCGGTTGTGATGATGGCTCCTGCGCTACCGCCATTGTCTTCGGTTGCCTGGATGCGGCCGCGTGCAACTTCAACCCGGATGCGAACTTCAACCTGGCCGCGCTGTGTTGTTATGGGCCCGATTCATGCAATGGATTGGACCCGCAGATCGTGTGTCCGGGCGTGGGCATGGATGAACCCGTGCCGGCGTTCGAGCCGGCCATATTTCCGAATCCTGTGTCGGACCGGCTGAATGTGATCCTGCCGGGATTTACGAAAGCCCCCTCAGACCTCTACTTGTTCGACAGGACCGGACGTCTGGTGTTACAAACCCGGCTCGCCTCGGGCGCACCTTCCGGCCAGCTTGACCTGTCGAGGTTTGAACGCGGTGTCTATCTGTTGCGCATCGTTGCCGCCGATAGACAATGGGGGAAGGTGATCGTGAAGAACTGACCCTCGTGCTGACAGGCATGGCGGGCGGCGATGTTAACATAGAGTGAACTTTGGGTCATTGCATCGAGCACTTTCGCCACAAAATGACCACACTCGCTTTAGATGAGCGCCACATGCACCGGTTTGTTTCGCCCTCCCAAAGAAAGCGTCATGTCCCGTCTTCGCATCCTGCTTGCATCTGCGCTCGCCTACAGTGCATCACTCTCCATCGCTCAGACCGTTCCTGACAGCACAGCGCTGGAAGGCGTGATCGTGGAGCGCTACTACGTGGCAGATGAGATTGATGCCGCTGACGAGGATGGCAGCGCACAACTCGTTCCCGGGGCGGTGACGTACCGCGTGTTCCTAGACATGAAGGACGGGTATGAATTCCAGTATCTCAGCGGTGAGGTCGGCCACCCGATCAGCTTCAACACAACCACCAGCTTCTTCAACAACGAAGACCGAGGTGAAACGTGGGGGGACGCGATCAACGATATCCACCTGGACAAGAATACCGTTGCCATCGATTCCTGGCTGGCCGTAGGTGCGGCATCCGACGCTCACTGGGGTGTGCTGAAGGCCGAGGACCCGGACGGTGCGCAGGACGGTGTGCTCTTCCCGAACGACGGGGGCAGCAATGGGATCGCGGACGGGCTCCTTACGAATGATGACCCGCTGGCTGGGACCCCACTGACCGATGCGGATGGACTCATGGTCGGTGATACCATTCCTTCCGCATCCACCTCGCTCGGCGATTTCCCGGAGTGCTTCAACACAAGCGGTCCATCCTTCAGCAGTGAGAACTTCGGCCTCGGCGTTCTCGGCAGCGTTCGCTGCCCAACACCAGGCAACAAGATCCTCATCGGCCAGTTCACCACCGACGGCGTGTTCAGCTTCTGTCTGAATGTATGGCTGCGTATCCCCGACAGCCTCGTGTGCAACGATTGCCTACCCCAACTCAGGTACTTCCCCAGCCTGCTGCCGACGGACACATTGGGCCTCGAGGGAGACTATCGCTTCGCCTTCGCACCGCTGTGCTGGTCGTCCGACCAACAAACGGTGGATTGCCTCGGCGTGCCCGGTGGCCCTGCACTGCCAGGCACATCCTGCGATGATGGCATCGCCGCTACCACGAACGATGTATACGACAACACCTGCATATGCGTCGGCGAGGACTGCCTCGGTGTGCTGGGCGGCAGCGCGCTGCCAGGTCAGCCTTGTGATGATGGCAATCCCGATTCCGTCAATGACGAGTGGCAGGCAGACTGCCTTTGCGTAGGTGGTGTCGGCGTATCTGAACAGGATGCCGCGATCGTGAGCATCCACCCCAATCCGGTGCGTGATCTGTTGCGCATCCACTTGGAGCGCGCCACAGGAGAGAACATCTCCCTTATCGTGCGCAACACGCTAGGGGAGCAGCTCACCCAGCGCTCCTTCGGCACCGTTTCCGGCACGCGTAACGAAACGCTCGATCTCGCAGCGCTGCCCGCCGGACTCTACTTTGTGGAGGTGCGCATCGGTGACCGTTCGCGCGTAGAGCGCATCACCAAGCTCTGATGAGCATGGGTCGCGCGCTCATCATCACCCTTTTTGCAGCTTCCGGCCTTCACGCCACCGCGCAAGGACTGGAAGACATCTTCGTGGAGACCTATGCCGTTTCTCCACTGCCGAACAAAGCAGGAGAGATGCTGACTACGTACCGCATCTACGCGGATCTCGCCGAGGGTTACAAGCTCCAGATGGCCTACGGCGATGAGCAGCACCGGTTGAAGATCGCCACGACGACGGAGTTCTTCAATGACACCATCAGCGGCGGCAAGTTCGGCGACCGGGTGAACGGGGATGAACTCCGCCAGTGGCCGGCCGCCCTGGACACCTGGCTTACCATCGGCGCGGCGAGCGACATGCATAGCGGGGTGCCGAAACACTTGGACCTGGACGGTTCCGTGATCCCTTGTCCGCCATACGCAGACTTCTCGAACGCCGATATGAAAAAAAACGCTTCCGCAAAGCCAGTGTCGCTCGCCACTGCGGATGGTCTGGTGCGCGACACCGCGCGCCGGGAGGTGGTGGACTTCCGGTTCGCTTCAGGCTATCTGCACAACATCCGTGGCGGTACACTGCTGACCGTGGATGGTGCTTGGGCGCTCCTCGGTGGAACCAAGGGAACAACACCGGAGAACATGGTGCTCCTCGCGCAGATCAGCACCACCGGCGATTTGACCTTTCAACTCAACTTGCAGATCGCCGCTCCTGACGGCTCGGTGGAAAAGGTCGTCCACAATGCTCCGGGCTCGGGGGAGACTTGGCATCCAGCGCTTTCCTTCCCTCCCACACACTGACAGCGGAGGAGTGTGGCCGCATGATCGGTCCTGCTCCACTGTGGCGAACAATGGGTGGCACCTCCTTGACCTGAGGGTCATTCATGCATCATCGGTTAGCCCATTTGTCGACCGGACGCTGCACGCGATGTTCACGTTCAGTTCATGTTCTGGACGCATTTCCGATGTGATATGATAATCAAATCATATCACCCCGATAATTCCGACGAACCCTTGGACAATGAAGTTTGTGGCGCTCTTGAAGAGCCCTGTTCAACGAACCCAAAACCCAACCCAGTCCCAATGAAACGCTTCCCGAAACTGGCAATGACGGCCGCTGTGGCCGCCCTCGCTGTAACCTCCGCGAACGCTCAGAGCGTTGGCTCCGCTTGCGGATGTCCGGCCGTGAGCTCGCGCACACAGGTGCTCACTTCCACCTTGGTGGACGTGAACGGCAACCTGCTCAACGCGAACACGAGCCTCACCTGCAACAACCTGTACGTGCTCAATTCCCGCGTGTATGTAGCCAACGGACAAGACCTCTTCATAGAG
>JANNYL010000453.1:0-14780 GCA_031410075.1 Flavobacteriales bacterium | reverse complement strand
TGGTGATCAGCCAACCTGATGCGAACACGGTGAACATCAGCATTATCGATAGCACGGGTGTTTTGTCTTTGGCGAACACGCTACAAATGGACCTTGGCGGGGCTGTGGTGAGCTCCGCTGCGCAATTGATCGGTATAACCGGCACGGTGCAAGGTTCATTGCTCGCACTTGCTTCGGATGGTGTTCAGGTTGATTGGCAGAAACCGAACATGAGCAATTCAGGAATGGTTTGGTTCACCTCGCTTGATCTGGGCGATGATCGACGTATATACTCAGGCACTACGGATGGATCTGTGCGCGGCTACAATGCGCGATCCGGTTCAACCGAGTTCGTCGCGAATATTTCCGACAATTACCGGTCGACCAGTGCACATGTAGTTGCCGAAAAAGTGGTTGTCGCACAAGTAGACCAGACCGGTTCGGCTTGGCGGCTTGGTGTTTACCAGGCCTCTTCTGGCGCGTTGGTAGCCGATCAGTTTTTGGACAAGGATGTGACCGGGCTTTTCCGAAGGGATGATGAACATCTGCTTCTGTTCGGCGATCGCAATGATCAAGGAGTTGTTGAAGACAGGAATATCGCAGGTGGTGGTTGGGAGCCGCGCACGTGGAATTCACCGATCACCGCGGTGGAACAGGTGGATGCGAATACATATTTGGTCGCGCTGAACAATGGCTCCTTGGAGCGGTTCACATATTCCAACGCTGGTTCGCTCACGCTCGCCAACATCGCGAACGTTCATGACTTGTCTCTTGATCCGGTAAGTGGAACCGTTTATGCTGCTGCCGGAACGGATGTGCTACAGATCGATCCGCAGAATGGACAGGTTGTGGCTACTTGGTCCATTGGATCCGAAGTTCGATATGTGCTGCCGCTGCTGAATCGATAAGATCGCGGTTCTGCCATTCGACGATGCCACAGGTTTCAAGCTGTGCCGCATACTGCGCTCCTGGGCGCCCTTGGCCGTACTTGCCAAGGTCCGTATCGATCACGTCTCGAAAACAAAACCAGTGACTTTTGGCTTGAAGCCTGTGGTAAAAGGCAGGAACTACTTCGCTTTGCCAACCACGCCCATCTCGCAGAACTTCTCCACTCGCCGAGCAACGAGTTTGTCGGTGTCGATCTTGGTGAGCTTGTTCAGGTGTTTGATCACTTCAGCCTTAACAATGGAAGTCGCTTTTTCTATGTCCACATGCGCTCCACCTTCAGGTTCCGGAATGATGCCATCTATCAACTTGTTCCTCAGCATGTCCTCGGCGGTGAGCTTCAGTGCACTGGCGGCCTGTTCCTTGAAGTCCCAGCTGCGCCAAAGAATGCTTGAACAGGATTCAGGGGAGATCACCGAATACCACGTGTTCTCCAACATCAGAACCTTATCACCCACGCCGATGCCGAGCGCTCCGCCTGAAGCGCCTTCACCAATGATTATGCAGATGATCGGCACACGCAGCTGGCACATCTCGAAAATGTTACGCGCGATCGCTTCTCCTTGGCCGCGCTCCTCTGCTTCCAGGCCAGGGAATGCCCCAGGCGTATCGATCAACGTAACCACCGGCTTGTTGAATTTCTCCGCCAGTTTCATCAAGCGGAGCGCTTTGCGGTAGCCTTCGGGATTCGGCATGCCGAAGTTGCGGTACTGCCTCATCTTGGTGTTGATGCCTTTCTGCTGACCGATGAACATCACCGTGCGACCCTCAACCACACCGAAGCCTCCTACCATCGCCTTATCGTCCTTCACCGTGCGGTCACCATGCAACTCGATGAAGCTACCATCGGTGATCTTATCGATGTACTTCAAGGTGTATGGTCGATCCGGGTGGCGGCTTACTTGCACGCGTTCCCAAGGCGTAAGGTTGGAATAGATGCTCCTGCGGGTTTCGCCGAGCTTCTTCTCCAGATCCTTCAACGTTGGCGCCACGTCTACCTGGCTCTGACTGGCCACCTCCTTGAGCTTCTCGATCTGCTCGATGATGTTCTGGATAGGCTTCTCGAATTCGAGGAATGTCTGCATGGTTCGATCCTGGGAAGGGCGAAAGTACATGGGTGGAGGATCAGATGGAGGTTCGGTTCCAGCCTATCCCTGTCCGATCGGCGCCTCATTCCGAAAAGAGCAACCCATCTTCGCGGCCAATTATGAAGTTCAACCTCCTCACAACCGACCCGAACAGCAAAGCCCGAGCGGGTGAATTGCATACGGCCCATGGCGTTGTTCCGACGCCCATCTTCATGCCAGTGGGTACGCTGGGTGCGGTAAAGGCTGTTCATATGCGCGAATTGAAAGAGGACGTGAAAGCGTCCATTATGCTCAGCAACACCTACCATTTGTACTTGCGGCCGGGTACCGAGGTGTTGGAGCACGCTGGTGGACTGCACAAGTTCAACGGCTGGGATGGACCGATCCTTACCGACAGCGGTGGCTTCCAGGTGCACTCGCTGAGTGACATCCGCAAGATCACTGAAGAGGGTGTGAAATTCCAGAGCCACATCGATGGCAGTCGGCACCTTTTCACTCCGGAAAATGTAATGGACGTACAACGCAGTATTGGTGCTGACATCATTATGGCTTTCGATGAGTGCACCCCTTGGCCCTGTGAGGTGAAGTACGCCACAGATAGTATGCACCGCACACATCGTTGGTTGGACCGTTGCTTCGATCGGTTCAATTCCACAGAACCGAAGTATGGCTTCGAACAAGCGCTTTTCCCCATCGTGCAGGGCAGCACGATCCCCGAACTGCGGAAGCAGAGCAGTGAGTACATCGCTGGCAAGAATGCCTATGGTAATGCTATTGGCGGCTTGAGCGTTGGCGAGCCAGAAGAAGAGATGTACGCCATGGCGGAACTCTGCTGCGATATTCTTCCGAAGGACAAGCCTCGTTACCTGATGGGCGTGGGCAATCCGTGGAACCTGTTGGAGAACATGGCTATTGGTATTGATATGTTCGACTGTGTGATGCCCACGCGGAACGGCCGGAACGGCATGCTCTTTACCCGCAATGGTGTGGTGCAGATCAAGAACAAGTGTTGGGCCGATGACCACTCGCCGTTGGATCCCGATGGTACTTGTTGGGTGGATCAAGCTTACAGCAAGGCAATGGCGCGCCACCTGTTCGTTACCAACGAAATGCTTGGCCTACAGATCGCCAGCCTGCACAACCTGACCTTTTATGTGAGCTTGATGACGGAGGCGCGCGAGAATATACTAGCTGGTACATTCTCGCAATGGAAGGCACGGATGTTGCCCCAGGTGAAGACACGGATCACAGGTTGAACAAATTCCGATCCGAGGCTCAGCACAAATGCCGATCCCAGACCAATTCTCCATGGATCAGCGGCTTTGGACCAACTGCGTGATCCGAACGATCTTCACCCCGTGTTAAAGACGTTCGACCGTTATATCATTCGGCAGTTCCTTGGAACGTTCGTCTTTCTGTTGTTGCTCATCATGGCCATCGCCGTGGTGTTCGATATAAGCGAAAAGACCAACGATTTCAATGAGAGCTCGGCGACCGTCAAGGAGATCGCGCTGGATTACTACGTGAATTTCGTGCTGTATTACAGCAACCTGTTCAGCGGGCTTTTCATTTTTCTCGCGGTGCTGCTCTTCACAAGTCGCATGGCCGGGCGAAGTGAGGTTATCGCTACGCTGAGCAGCGGGGTGAGCTTTCCGCGTTTCATTCGGCCATACTTCATTGCCGCCACCATTCTCACAGCACTATCACTCTATGTGAACGTTTTTCTTCTTCCCGCAGCCAACCGCACCCGGCTCGAATTCGAGAGGCGGTACATCTGGAACGCCTATCGATTGGATGACAACAATATTCTGCGCGAAGTGGCGCCCGGAACCATCGTGTACATGGAGTCATTGGATATGAAGTCCAGATCCGCAAATCGATTCGCTATCTCGCAATGGGAGAACGGGGCTTTACGATCACGCATCGCAGCGGATCGTGCGATATATGACTCGGCCACTGGCGCTTGGCAGCTGTTCGATTACACCGTTCGCTTGATCCCACGGGAGTTGGCAGGTGCGAATTCTGATACCGCTGGTCTCCGACTTTCAACCCGAGAGATCATAAAGCAAGGTGCGCGCATCGATACCGTGATCCCCCTAACGCCTAACGATCTCGGTCAACGTTTGGCTATCGCTGCCGCACTTGATCGTGTGGAGATCGCCGATTTCATAAAAGCAGAGAAAATGCGCGGTGGAAGTACGGTTGCGTTCTACGAAGTGGAGCAGCACCAGCGCACCGCCTATCCGTTCGCCACATACGTGTTCACATTGATCGGTGTAGGCATTGCCAGCCGCAAAGTGCGCGGTGGAACGGGCGTTCACTTGGTGCTTGGTGTAATGCTCATCCTCATCTTCATCTTCATGGGCAAGATCACCACGGTAGCCGCTACCAACAGCGGTTTCAACCCGATGTTAGCGGTATGGATGCCTAACATCGTGTTCGGTCTGGTTGGCGTTTGGATCTACTGGAAGGCGCCGAAGTGATGCTAGCTCGGTGCTACACCAACCTCAGGTTCCCTTGATGAACGGCCGTGACAATTGGCGGCCCTTGTTGTCGACAAGGCGCACCAGGTAGGGGCCAGCCGCCAATCCACTCAGATCGACAACGGCGCGTTGAACGTTCGCGACCGTAAGGCTGCGGAGCAGGCGCCCATCGACACTGAGCACGTCAGCGCGCATGGATCCAGGGCCTTTCAGTTCGATCGTTAGTACTTCATCAGCTGGTTGTGGAAAGAGGATGAAGGCCCCCATCCCTTCAATCTCCTCCAGGCCTTGTGGTTGAATGACTTGAATAGTGCCGTGTTGCGTAAGGGCATGGTCCTGCTGAGTGCAGTGGTAACCATAGATGCCCGGCACAGTGAATGTGTGGAAGTAGTCGAGATCCGCGACCGGTGCGCCAGAACTGAAGCCCACTGGGTTAGCCGGAAAGTCATCCAAGTCGCCGTACACATTGTGGGTGCCCGAGACCGCTACCCAATGCACAGCATCGCCCACCTGAATGGCGATGTCCATCGGATCGAAATATGGTTCTACTGTGGAACCGGGCGCAAGGCTGCCGCCTGCTTCCACATCAACAGTTACTTGGCCAAAAGCTGCCAATGGTGCCAAAAAGAGGAGGGTAAGCAGTGTTTTCATAGGATCTTCCTTTGAGTAAAGAAAGCACAGGATCGGTTCTCCGCATGCCTTGCCATGGCGTTGAGACACATCGAGTGATGCACCCGGTGAAGAACGGCAGTATTGAAAATAGCGAAGGCATGCCGCAGGATAGCGGCATGCCTTCGAATTAACAACGTGAATGGTCGAAGCCCCTATGTCTTGATCCGTTCTCTGAAGACCAGAAAGGCGAACGAGCCCTAATTCTTCACGAACGGGCGCACAACGGCCATGCCTTGGTCATTGGTCAATCGGATCACGAATCGACCTGACGCCAACGACGACAGATCAAGTGTCGTAGAAGGACTTCCGCCGACGGATCGCTGCAGAAGCACACGACCGTCGATGCTCATTACTTCCACGGTACTGATCGATGCACCTTCCAATGAAATGGACAATTGACCATCTACGGGAACAGGGAACATCAGCAGGTTGCCCAGCGCTGTGTTCTCGTGCACGGCACTTGGATCGACCACCGTGATCTCACCATGTTGCGTGGTGCTGTGAAGCTGCCCTTGGAATTCCTGCGTGCAGTGGTAACCATATATTCCAGGAATGGTGAATGTGTAGGAGAACGTCCAAGGAGCTTGTGCCGGAGTGCCGCTGCTGAATCCTTCTGGATTGTCCGGGAACATATCCGTCTCGCCATAGACATTGTGGGTGCCACCAACGTTCGTCCAATTAACGTCATCGCCTACCTCGATCACCAATTCCATCGGGTCGTAATAAGGAAGATTGTCAGGGTTGGAGAGGGTCCCTCCGGCCTCCACCTGCCACGTGGTTTGGGCAATTAGGGCGAATGGGAGGATCGCGAGAAGAGTAGAGATATTGCGCATGCGTTTTGTTTACAAAGGAAATCGTTCAGTCCAGTGTTTTGTTACACGAATGTGGTTGGACCAGAGATCCTGCCGACCGCTCATCGCGTGGTCACTGACGTACGCCAAGCTGCGCATCGATGTAGTCGAGCACTTTCGTGTACAGGTGCAGCCTGTCTTTGCCACGTACGTTGTGGCCGTGACCGGGGTATTCGAAGAAATCCACTTGTACACCTTTTTCAACACTGTTCTTCAGGAACGAATAGCTGTGTTCAGGCAATACGGTGTCGTCCATGCCGCCGGTGATCAGCAGCAATTTGTTCTTCAGCTGGTCGGCCTTGTCGATATGCTTGGTCAGCGCATAGCCCTCAGGGTTCTCCGAAGGTGTGTCCATGTAGCGTTCGGTGTACATCACTTCGTACATGTCCCAATCCATTACTGGGCCGCCGGCAACACCTGCTTTGAAGGTGTCAGGCGAGCGCAACATGAGTGCCGTGGTCACATGCCCTCCAAAGCTCCACCCGTGAATGGCCATGCGTGATGCGTCCACGTAGGGCAAGCTCTTCAGGAAATCGGTGCCGTGCAGTTGATCCTTCACTTCGGTAACGCCCAATTGACGGAAGACAACCTGTTCAAAGTCTTTTCCCCGGTTCTCGCTACCATGTCCGTCCACCGTAAAAACGAGGTAGCCCCGCTGGGCCGCTTGCAACATCCATAATGATGCACCTCCAAGAAACGAGTTGCTCACCAACTGCACGTGCGGACCATTGTACACATACACCAGCACGGGGTACTTCTGGCGGCTGTCGAAGTTCTTCGGCTTGATGATCCGGGCGTTCAAAACGTCACCGTTCTCCCCTGGGATCTTCACGAATTCCATCGTTCCCACAGCAACACCGGCGAGGGGGTTCTTGCTGTTCACCAATGTTTTCAATAGGCCGCCCTTTTGTGTATCGATGATCTCCACGCGGGATGGAACCGTCAAGCTGCTCCAAGTATCGATCAGATAACGGCCGTTCGTACTGAGCTTTCCGCTGTGTGTGCCCGGCTCGCGCGTCAGTTTTGTTGCGGTGCCCTTCGCAAGGTTAACACGATAGATGTGCGTTTCCATGGCGCCTTTCGGGTCCTTCGGGTCGATGAGGTCCGTGCCTTCCACAAAAACATCCGCTTCTTTCTCGCCCAAGCCAATAATGTTCTTTACCACCCATGCACCTTTCGTGAGCTGGCGCACAAGGCCCTTGTTGATGTCGTACAAGTACAAGTGCCAATGACCATCTTGTTGGCTCCAATAAATGAACTGGTTCGGTGACTTTTTCAGGAAGGTGAGCGTGTGCTGCGGCTCCAACCATTTCTTGTCCTGTTCTTCGATCAGGGTCTTGACCAGTGCGCCGGTACTTGCGTCGTATTGGATCACGCGCAGGTGATCGGTGGCGCGGTTCAGGTGGATGATGAAGACATACTTCCCCGATGGGTCCCATGAAATATTCGTGAGGTAATCATCTGGTGCGCCACTGGTTTTCAGGAAAACCGTGCGCTTGGTGGCCAGATCGAAAACGCCGAGCGTGACATGATGACTGCTCTGCCCGGCCATAGGGTAGCGGATCTTCTTGAACGAACTCGGTTGCGTTTTGATGTCTTCCAGGAAGTAGGGCGTTACCATGCTTTCGTCCATGTGGTAGAACGCGAGCTTCTCACTGGTAGGGCTCCAGAAAGTGCCTTTGGTGATGCCATATTCCTCGCGATGTACGCTGCGGCCGTTCACGATCCCATCCGTTCCATCGTTCGTGATCTGCATGGCGTCAGCCGATCCGGTCATGCGGGCATAGAGGTCCTCGCCCAAGGTGTAGGCCACCTTGCGCTTGGAGTCGTCCATGTCGCTCCGTTCCGCTTTCGGATCGAGGAGCATACGCTCGGCCAAGGCGTTCTTGGCAGGGTCATAGGTATACACGTGATCGTTGTGTTCAAACGAGAGCAGCGATGCGCTTTCCCATGATATCTCAGGAAGACTCTTGAGGGCAGCGTCTTTCGGTAGCAACGCGTTCAACTGTTCCACATTCACAACGGGCAGATCGGCCATTTTTCCGGTGCCACTGCGCATGAGCGTGGTCTCTTTCACGTACGTGTATTGATCGAGACCGGGTATCCATTGCAACCCATCGATATGGCCTGGCCGAAACTCCGTATTGCCTTTGAGGAGGGCGTCCTTCAAGGTCAGTTCCCGGAGTTTCTCCTGGGCATTGGAAATAAGAACCAGAGCCGCGAGCGCGGAAAACACCAATGATCGGAGCATATCGGTTTGAATTGCGAAGGCGCGAAGATGGCGACCGGATCGTTTCCGGCCACGGGGAACTATTGCGGCGGCCCGAATGCCGGGTTCGTCAAAAAGCCATTGTCCGTAAGCGCGTGCAAGAAGGCAACCAGGTCCAATTCATTCTGTGGCGAAAGGTTCACCAAACCGAAGCGCCATGGATCCATGTGGCCATCCAAGTGCGGGTTGTTCACCTGCACGTTGTGGGCGTAGAAGTTCACCACTTCTTCCAAGGTGTTGAAGCGCGAGTCGTGCATGTAGGGCCCTGTAACGGCGATGTTGCGCAAGGTGGGCACCTTGAATTTCCCCCAATCGTTCGGGTTGCCTGTGAGCGCTCCCAGGCCGCCGTCCACGGGATCCATATCCAGCCCGTTGTTGCGTTGGCTGTGGTCGAACATCAACTCGTCGCGGTGGCAATCCACACAATGCCCATCGCGCATGAAAATGGTAAGCCCGTTCTGTTCCTGAGCGGTCAGTGCACTGCTGTCGCCTTGGTATTGAAAACTATCGAATCGGGAACTGAAGGAGACGAGTGTGCGCTCGAACTGGCTGATGGCCTTCACGACCATGGTGCTGTCGATCGTGCTTGTTCCAAAGGCCGCTTCGAAAAGTGCTGGATAATCAGGGTCGGCTTGCAAGCGATCTACCACCACGGGCCAGGAGTTGTGCATTTCGATAGGGTTCGCAACCGGTCCGAAGGCCTGTGATTCCAAAGCGTCCGCTCTTCCATCCCAGAAGAACTGGTGGTCCCATCCCAGGTTGATCACGGCCATCGCATTGCGGCTGCCCACAGAGCCATCCGTGCCCACACTGAACGGTCGCGGATCGGTGAACGCGTTCTCTTGCTTGTGGCAACTTCCGCAGCTCATCGAATAGTCGTTGCTCAACATCTTGTCGTAGAACAAACGGCGGCCTAGCGCCACTCCTTCCACGGTGGTGGCATTGTTCGGCGCTGGTGTCATGGGGCCGATGGAATCCAGAACCCAAGCTGGAAGAGGCACAGTATACAATGAGGGGCCACCTGAAACGCCATCGTCAACTGGCGCGGGTTCGTCTTTCTTGCAAGCCACGAACAGCACGAACAATGTGCAAATGACCAGAACCGGTTTGTGCAGGTGCATGAGTTGAAGAAGAGCCGCAAGTTCGGTAGAACGCAGGTTTATGGCGTGAACTGCCGTGCCAGATCTTGGGCTTTCGGTGGATCCTGAGCCTTCAAATGATATTCACTTCGCGCTCCAGTTCAACTCCGAAGCGCTCTTTCACGCTTTCGAGCACACGCGTGCTGAGATCGTAAAGTTGTGCTCCCGTTGCTCCGCCATGGTTGACGATCACCAATGCTTGGTCTTTGTGGATGCCGCAACCGCCTTCCCGAAAACCCTTCCAGCCCGCTTTTTCAATGAGTTGGCCCGCCGCGAGTTTTACATGGTTGTCCGCTGCAGGGAAAGTCACCAGGTCCGGTAGAATTTCCTTGAGTTGATCCGCTACACTTATCGGCACGGTCGGATTCTTGAAGAAACTCCCAGCATTCCCCACCACTCGCGGGTCGGGCAATTTGCTGCTGCGAATGGCGATCACCGCCGCGCTCACGTCCTGGATGGTAGGGGAGAGGATACCACGCTTTTCCAGCTCGGCTTTGATGCTGCCGTAGCCCACATTCACTTTTGGGTTCTTGTTCAGGGTGAACGCAACGTTCATGATCACGAACCGATCCTTGCCTTCGCGCTTGAAGAAACTCTCGCGGTAGCCGAAGTTGCAATCGGCCTTGCTGAAACGGATCATCTCGCCATCGCTGATGCGCAATGCTTCCAAATGATCGAACGTGTCTTTCAGCTCGGAACCGTAGGCACCGATGTTCTGCATGGGCCCGGCACCCACACGGCCAGGGATCAACGACATGTTCTCCATGCCGCCCCAACCATGCGCCACGGTGTGCATCACCAGATCATGCCATACAACACCCGCACCTGCACGTAGGGTGGTCCGTTCTTCATCTTCATGCAATACTTCTATGCCCGGCACGTCGTTCCGCAGCACCACTCCCGGCCAATCGCGCGTGAAGAGCATGTTGCTGCCTCCTCCCAGGATCAATCGCGGTAGGCCTTCCAGTTCCGGGTGCTGAAGAAAGCCACGCAGGTCGCTCTCCGAAGTGAAACCGGCCAGTGCCCTTGCGCGCACCGAAACACCGAACGTGTTGTACGGCTTCAGATCGGCGTTGTGCTCGATGATCACGGTGCAAGTTTAGTTCCGTCGCGGTCTTTACTTTGACCGCATGCCCACCCCGCGCCAACGCGCTATTGTTAGTGTTACGAACGATCTGGTTACGGACAACCGGGTGCATCGTACGTGCATGGCGCTTGGGGAACTGGGCTACGAAGTGTTGTTGGTCGGCCGGCAGCTTTCGGATCGTCAGCCACTGCAAAGGGCTTATGCGACCAAGCGCTTCAGCTTGTTATTCAACGCGGGGCCGTTGTTCTATGCAGAATACAACGTGCGATTGTTCTTCTTACTCTTCTTCGCCAAGGCTGAGTTGTTAGTAGCGAACGATCTTGACACGCTCCTAGCCAACTGGTTGGCGAAGCGGGGTCGCAAATTGATCTACGACACGCACGAGTTCTACACCGAAGTTCCGGAGCTGGCTGCGCGGCCGGCGGTGCGCCGCATCTGGTTGGCCATTGAACGCTGGATCTTCCCGAGGTTGAAGACGATTATCACCGTGAACCAGAGCATTGCTGACGCTTACCAGGAACGGTATGGAAACGAGTTGCATGTGGTGCGCAACATACCGATGAAGCGTGATCTCGGCGCACTTCCGGCGCGTGCCGAGTTGGGGCTTCCGGAGGATCGCCGGATCCTGATCATGCAAGGCGCGGGTATCAACGTACAGCGTGGTGCCGAAGAAGCTGTGCTCGCGATGAAGGAACTTCCTGAATGCATTTTGCTGGTCATTGGCGGCGGAGATGCTTGGCCGGTGATCGAGCGCTTGGTGGATGAGAACGGGTTGCACGATCGCGTTCGGTTGATGAAGAAGATGCCCTACGAGCAAATGATGGCTTTTACTCGCAACGCGGACATGGGCTTAACGTTGGACAAGGACACTAATCTGAACTACCGCTTCAGCCTGCCCAACAAGTTGTTCGACTACTTGAACGCGGGTATTCCCGTTCTAGCGACCGATCTTCCGGAAGTCGCTCGCATTGTGAGGCAATACGATGCCGGGGTGGTTCTACCCGCGCCCGACCCAGCGCGCATTGCGGCGGAAGTCAAGGCCTTTTTCGCTGACCCGGATCATGTTCTAGGGGTTCGCGCCAACGCTACTTTCGCCGCCCGCGATCTGGACGGGGATCAGGAGATGAAGAAGCTCGTCGCAGTGCTTGGGAACGCTTGACCGACCGCCACCTCCATATCGTCAGTTTCGATGTGCCTTGGCCTGCCAACTACGGTGGGGTTATCGATGTGTACTACAAAGTGAAGGCGTTGCACGACCTCGGCGTTCGGGTACACCTGCATTGCTTCGAATACGGTAGGCATCGAGCGGTGGAATTGGGTGAAGTGTGCGAGACCGTGCATTTCTACGAGCGCCATACTGGCAAACACCAGCTCTTGAACAGCCTGCCATACGTGGTGGTGAGCCGCCGCAGTGATGAGCTCGTGGACCGGCTATTGGAGGACAGGTACCCCATTCTCTTCGAAGGGCTGCATTCCTGCTATCACTTGGGCGATGCGCGACTTGTTGGTCGGAAACGCTTCGTGCGAGCGCACAATGTGGAACACGACTACTATGAAGGGCTGGCCAAGGCGGAACGTGGTGCCTTCAAGCGCACGTACTTCACCAATGAGTCGAAGAAGCTGAAGAAATTCGAACCGGTGCTGAGCGAGGCGGATGGCATATTGGCGATCTCGCCGAACGATCAGGCGTATTTCAGCCAGCATTTCCGCAAGGTGAAGCATGTGCCGGCCTTTCATTCCAACGATCACGTGGACGTGCCAGAAGGTCTCGGCGATTTCTGTTTCTACCATGGTGCACTGGGCGTTCCAGAGAATGATCAGGCCGCGCTCTATCTCGTGCGGGAGGTGTTCGCTGGCTTACCCGTGCCGCTCGTGATCGCGGGTAGCGGTGCCAGTGCCGAACTGAAGAACGCGATCGCGAAAAGCAACAACGTGAAGCTGCGTGAGAACATACCAAGCTCGGAGATAACGGCGCTGGTAAAAGCCGCTCAGGTTAACGTGCTACCGACGTTCCAAGCCACTGGTATCAAGCTGAAACTTCTGCTTTGTCTCTTCGCTGGCCGCCACGTGGTCTGCAACAGCCCAATGGTGAAGGATACCGGACTTGAGGAACTCTGCCATGTGCACGATGATCCCACGCGTATGCGCCTGAGTATTCAGGCGTGCATGGGTTTGCGGGCCGAGGGAGCAATGGTGGAACGGCGCGTGACCATTCTGGAAGAACGTTTCAATAACAAGAAGAACGCGGGAATGATCCTGAGATTGATCAAGTGACCTGATCCCTCATCCAACTCTTCAACGCATCACACTTACTTGGCGGCCGCAGCGCTCACTTCCAGCAATTTGCCTTCCTCGCAGCGCACCACGCGCACGTTGAGCTTTTTCATGTGTGTGTAGTCGTGGGTAGCCATGATCACGCTACTGCCGGTCTTGCTGATGTTGAACAGCAGGTCCAGGATCTCTTCGGTGGTTTCGGGATCCAGGTTGCCGGTGGGCTCATCGGCGATGATCAGTTCAGGGTGGTTCACCAATGCACGTGCGATACTTACTCGCTGTTGCTCGCCACCGCTCAGTTCGTGTGGCATTTTGTAGCCTTTGTTGCCCAAGCCCACCTGCTCCATCACTTCCTGCACCCGCTGCTCGATGGCCTTGTTGTCCTTCCAGCCAGTGCTCTTCATCACAAAGACCAGGTTGTCGTTCACGTTGCGGTCACTCAATAGTTGGAAGTCCTGGAACACGATGCCCAGTTTGCGGCGCAAATAGGGCACCTCGCTCCGTTTCAATTTCCGCAGGTCGAATCCACAAACACTCCCTTCGCCATGTGTGAGCGGCAGATCGCCATACAGTGTGCGCATCAAACTGCTCTTGCCGCTGCCAGTGCGACCGATCAGATACAGGAACTCACCAGGGTGTACCGTGAAGTCAACATTGTTCAACACCAGGTTCTCCCGCTGGAAAATGCGGACGCCGTTGAGTTCGATGATGGGGCTGGTGGTCATGATCCGAATTTGAAGACCGGAAAAAAACAGGCTTCGGGTCAAAGGAAGAAATTCGGAGGGCTACTTCACCGTTGTTCATGGCACGATGATCGTTTCCGCACCAACACCTCCGCGTGGATAAGTGCAACTGTTCCATGCCAAGTCCCGCGACCAGCCCCGGCAACTTTGATCCCGTTATGATGCACCTTCCGCGAATTGTGTCCAACCGCTTCGGCTTGTTGGTTCCTATCGTCCTGATCTCGATCGGCGCTTTTGGTCAACGCCCCGCCCATTTCGAGAACGCCAAGGCCGACTTCACGCACGCTCACGAGCTCTTCGATATGGCCAAGTACAGTGCGGCCCAATACGAGATGGAGCGCGTAGTCGGCCGGATCCGGGATCCCCATGATGCCACGCGCATAGAGGCGGAGTTCTACAGCGCCATCTGCGCTGTTCGGCTTTTCCATGATGATGCGAGCCAGCGCTTGCTCGGTTTCATCGACGAGCATCCGGAGAGTTTCCGTGTTGCATCCATCAACTTCGAACTCTTCCGCCACTTCTTCAACCAGAAGCGCTGGCGTGATGCGCTTGCCTATGCCAGCAAAGTGATCGACTCGGATCTTTCTTCGGCGGACAAGGACGAATACAGTTTCAAACGAGGCTATGCGCTCTTCCAGGATGGCCGTGTGGATCCGGCCCTCGTGGAGTTCGCCAAGATCAAGGACGGTTCGAGTGTGTACGCGTCTTCGGCCACGTATTATGCTGCGCACATCAACTATACCAAGAAGAATTATGAGACCGCCCTGGGTGGGTTCGAGAAATTGAAGGCTGATGAGTCCTTCGGGCGGGTGGTACCGTACTACATAGCGCAGATCCAATTCCTTCAAGGGCATTATGACGCGCTTCTGGAATACACAAAGCCTTTGCTCGCTGATCCAGATGGAACCAAACGCACGAGTGACATCAACCGCTTGGCTGGCGAAGCGTATTACCGGACCGGACAGTACAAGGAGGCGCAGCCTTATCTTGAAAAGAGCATCCAACGTGCTGGTGTGGAACGTGGCGACCGGTACATAGCAGGCTTCGTCTTCTATAAGAACGGCGAGTATAAAAAAGCCTTGGATCAATTGAACAGTGTGGCTTCTCCCGGAAATCAACCGGTGGAGGACAGCCTTGCACAACTCGCGGCCTACCACATGGCCGATTGCTATCTGCACCTGAACGAGAAGAATTACGCCCGTAATGCGTTCAAGCGCGCGTACGACCTGAACAAGGATCCGAACGTAACG
>JANNYL010000452.1:0-13661 GCA_031410075.1 Flavobacteriales bacterium | reverse complement strand
GCCCAACACATTCCAGCAAAAGATGATCGCAGCAACTTCGAGAAGTTGCTGCCGCTTTTTCTGGAATTGCTTACCCACACCAGCGGCGACGTTGAGGAGGCGTTGAAATGGATGGATGAACTGAACAAGGAACACGGCTATTTCACCAAGGACTATACCCGTCAGAATTTCGAAGACGACCTGCGTAAGCACGGTATTATCGGTGATCCGCCAACGAAAGGAGGCAAGACCGCTCTTACGGGCAAGGCGGAGCAGCTCCTGCGACAGCGCGCGTTGGACCAGGTGTTCGGCAAACTGAAAAAGAGCGACCAGGGCAACCACGGCTTGCGCAGGGTGGGAGAGGGCGACGAGCAAACCAGTGACCGCCGTTCTTTCCGATATGGGGACCGCATCGAGCAGATCGCCATGAGCGACAGCATTCGCAATGCCCAACAACACGGGTTGGATGATCTGCGGTTGAGCGAAAGCGATCTGGAGGTGATCGAGACCGAACACCAGAGCGCCTGCGCCACCGTGCTGATGTTGGACATCAGCCATAGCATGATCCTGTATGGCGAGGACCGCATCACGCCGGCCAAGAAGGTGGCCATGGCCCTGGCGGAACTGATCGCACGCCGTTACCCAAAGGACACGCTCGATATCGTGGTCTTCGGGAATGATGCATGGCAAGTCTCGTTGAAGGATCTGCCGTACTTGCAAGTGGGGCCATTCCATACGAACACCGTTGCTGGTCTGGAGCTCGCTATGGACATTTTACGCCGCCGCAAGCTTCGCAACCGCCGCATCGTGATGATCACTGATGGCAAGCCCAGCTGTATCAAACGCGATGGCGAGTATTACATGAACAGCGTAGGCCTGGATGATTTCATAGTGGCCCGCACGTTGGATGCTGCTGTGCGTGCGCGTAAAGCGAAGATCCCGATCACTACATTCATGATCGCACGAGACCCTTACCTCCAGCGGTTTATCGAGCGCTTCACAGAAGCCAACCAAGGACGTGCCTTCTATACCGGCCTGCAGGGCTTGGCCGATATGGTTTTCCGTGACCATGCCAGCAATCGCAAAAGCTCCTGAACTACTTCCGTATTGATCCCTTGAGCCAAAATATGAACCCTATAAAAGACATCGGTGAACTGAAAAAGAGCGGTTACACCCCTCGCTCAGTGAAGGAGGAACTCCGATCCAACTTGATCGCGCGTATCCAGACAGGCCAGCCGTTGTTCGAAGGCATCCACGGGTATGAACATACCGTGATCCCGGCGTTGGAGCGCGCTATTCTTGCTGGCCACAGCATCAACCTTCTCGGTCTTCGTGGGCAAGCCAAGACCCGCATGGCCCGTTCACTTGTGGGATTACTGGATGAGTGGATCCCTGTGGTTGAAGGCAGTGAGATCAACGACGATCCACTCTCGCCGATCTCTCGCTTCGCGAAAGACCTTATCGCCAAGAATGGCGATAGAACACCCATTACGTGGTTGCACCGCGATCAACGCTACACGGAGAAACTCGCCACACCCGATACCACTGTGGCAGACCTTATCGGTGACAGCGATCCGATCAAAGCCGCGAACCTGAAACTCGACTATAGCGACGAACGCGTTATCCACTTCGGTCTGATCCCACGAAGCCACCGCGGCATTTTCGTAATCAACGAGCTGCCCGATCTGCAGCCGCGCATTCAGGTGGCGCTGTTCAATATTCTGCAGGAGGGTGATGTGCAGATCCGCGGTTTCAAGCTCAGGCTCCCGTTGGATATCCAATTCGTTTTCACCGCCAATCCAGAGGATTACACGAATCGTGGGGCTATCATTACCCCGTTGAAGGACCGGATCCAGAGCCAGATCCTTACGCACTACCCGGCCACGATCGAACTAGGAATGAAGATCACGGCCCAAGAGGTGCGCAGTTCAAGCGATCAATTGAAGCGTGTGCAAGTGCCCGAACTGATCCGTGTGCTGATCGAACGCATTGCCTTGGAGGCTCGATCCAGTGAATTCGTTGATCCCAAAAGCGGCGTAAGTGCCCGTCTCACCATAAGTGCCCTGGAGAGCGTGATCAGCGCGGCGGAACGACGGGTTTTGCGCAGCAAAGACAGTAGAACCACAGTGCGCATTGGAGACTTGTTCTCGATCAGCCCGGCGATCAATGGCAAGATCGAGTTGGTTTACGAAGGCGAGCAGGAGGGCCCTGAAAAAGTCGCACAGCACCTGTTGAGCCTATCGATCAAAAACGTGTTCCTTGGCCTCTTTCCCGACCCGGAGAAGGCTAAGAAGCAGGCGAAGCCCGATGCGAAGGGGCGAAACATTCCCGACCCCTATGCCTCTATTGTCGATCACTTCGAGAGCAACCAATTGGACCTGCTCAGCGAGATTTCCGACAAGCAGTATCGTAGCGCATTGGACGCGGTTCCGGGATTGCACGAACTCGTATCGTCCAAACATGCATATCTCGACCCCGCTGAGGTGACGTTGTGGATGGAATTTGTGCTTTACGGCCTTGCGGAAAAGAGCCGGATCGGCCGTAGCACGCTGGCTGGTGCAACAAGGTTTACAGATATGCTCGGCACGGTCTTCAGCGAAAGTGACGATGACGAAGAGGATGAAGAGGAGGAACGCGGCCGTTTTTAGGAATGAGAATTCCATTCCCGATATCGGCAACGATCTCACGATATCAAACACCTGAAGATCCGATCCTTGAATTCAATCGATCAAAGATCCACTTCCGTTGATCCAACGATCAGAAGTGTTCGTCTAGGAGAACTTGTGTGGGTTGGTGTTGTCCTCGTCGATCTGGCTTTTCACGATCTGGATACGCCTTGCCACCATGGCGAGCTCACGATGACCATGTTCCAGTAGCCATTTGAACGCATCATCGTCACCATCACCAACGAGGGCCATTTGTTTCAGCACGCTGAAATGACCTCGTTCCAACCACTCCAGAGCCATCTTATCGCCTTCCACCCCACTGATCAACGCCATCAGATGCGGGTGCCCGTTCTTCATCAACCACTCGCGCGCGTCCTTCTTCAGATGCAAGGCATACGTGAAGATGCCCAATTCCGGATATCCGTTCTTGATCAACCAATCTCGCAGCGCGGTATTGCCCCCAATGGCTTCGGCCCAGGCTACAAGCACTTTGGCGGGATAATCGGTGCGCATACTGAAAGAAGGGCAAAGGTATTCCCACCGCATGCGCAGGTATATTCGCCACATGCGCAATGCCTTGCTTTTCGCCCTGTGCGTATTGTTATCTCCTGCGTTCGCCCAATCGAAGGCGGTGATGAAAATGGAGGCCAATGTGAGATCACTCTTAGCCAAGGGAAAGATCTACAAGGCCCGCACTAAATGCGATGCGGCGTTGGTGCGCGAACCATTGCCGCTGTTCTATGTGTTGCGCGCCGATGCCAACAATCGCATTGGGGACCACGCTAAAGCCGAACAGGACGCGCGGACGGGTTTGAAGGGTCTGCCAGCCAGTTCGGAGGCGCTTTTACAATTGGCCATCGCCGAGCAAGGGCTGGGTTTAGCCGATAGCGCGATCGCACATTTTCAGCAGGTTCTTGGTCAAATGCCATCAACCGAAGCGCACTACTATTTGGCATTGGCCTATCAAAGCAAACACGATGGCCAGCAGGCGCTGAGTGAATTGAACGCAGCAGGCGCAGGTGGAGCAGAGAACGTTCAATTGGGAGCACGCATCTTGCGCGTGAAAGGCGAATGCCACATGATGGCTAACGACACGCTCGCAGCGAAGGCGGATTTCGACCAAGCGATCGCTCTTACCCCCGATGACCCGGTGATCTTCAACAGCCGGGGCTGGCTGCTTTATGCAGCTACTGGGCAATATGCAAAGGCCGTTGCGGATTTCGATCGTGCGATCAAGATCAACCCGAATTACAGTTACGCGTTCAACAACAGGGGTTGGTGCCGATACAAAATGGGGCAGAAGGAAAAGGCCATAGCTGATATCGAACGTGCCCTTAAGCGGAAGGCGTCCAACCCTTTCGCGTATCGGAACCTCGGTATCATCGCACTGGAATCGGGTGATACGGCGCAGGCTTGTGTCCATTTTCGATCAGCACTCGAGAACAATTTCACCCAACTGTTCGGGGCCGAAGTGCAGGGGCTTGTCGATACCCATTGTGCTGGTTTGGAGATCAAGCAAGATCCTGCCCAAACGCCGAATGCTCCGCTCGATAAACCGCTTACCGTACCGACGCCACGCACCAACGCTCCTTGAACCATGTCCATGCAGAATACGATGCTTCGCGCTGATGCCCTTAAGGATAGGACCGTTGTGGTCACAGGTGGCGGAACGGGTTTGGGCCGCAGTATGGCTGAGATGTTCCTTCGCATAGGAGCCAACGTTTGCATCACCAGTCGTAAACTGGAGACACTGCAGAAGACCGCGAAAGAGCTGTCCGAAGCCACTGGTGGTCAGGTACTACCGATCGAGTGTGACGTTCGGAATCATTTGGATGTTGACCGCCTTGTTGCTTCGGTTGTTGAGCGATTTGGTACGTGCGATGCGCTGGTGAACAATGCCGCCGGAAATTTTATCAGCCCTACAGAGCGATTGAGCCCAAAGGCGTTCGAAGTGATCATTGGTATCGTGCTGCAAGGCACTGTGAATTGCACGCTCGCTTTCGGTAAGCACTGGATCGCAAAGGGGGAACAGGACAAGGCCATCCTCAATATCACTACCACTTACGCATGGACCGGCAGTGGGTATGTGGTGCCCAGCGCATGCGCCAAGGCCGGTGTTCTCGCGCTAACCCGCTCCCTTGCCGTAGAATGGGCCAAGTTTGGTATACGCAGCAATGCCATTGCGCCCGGGCCTTTCCCTACCAAAGGAGCGTGGGATCGGTTGATGCCCGGTGAGCTGATGGAAAAATTCTCGCTTGCCAAGCGTGTGCCCCTAGGTCGAATGGGCGAGCACCACGAACTTGCCAACCTCGCGAGCTATTTGATCAGCCCGTTCAGCGCCTATGTGAATGGAGATGTGATCACGATCGATGGAGGGGAATGGTTGAAGGGCGCCGGCCAGTTCAGCCAATTGGAAGCGATCGAGCCCAAAATGTGGGATTCCATTGAAAAAGCTGTACGGGGGGCGAAAGGCAGTTGAAAGGTTCAACCTTGATCATATCGACGAATAAGTCAATTTTGTAGATGACAAGATCGTATTGACTGTTTAACTTGAGTTAGAATTCAATTGAAATGAACACAAGTGCCGTTGAAAGGGTGATCACCACCCGTCATGACGAGTATGTTCTGGTGACCGTGAATACAGAACGAAAGCTGATCTCCCTCAAGTGGAAGGGTTACGCTCCTAGTCCCCAGTTCCGGTCTATTCTTGAAGATGCCCTTTCCAATGTTCGGTTGCATCGGGTGCAGGGGTGGCTGGCGGACCTACGTGAAATGAACGCCATTCTTCGACAAGACGAGCAATGGACGGTGAGTGATTGGTTCCCTCGATTAGCCATGGCGGGGTTGAAACGAATGGCGATCCTGGTCAGCAGCGACTATTTCAACCAGATGAGCGTGGATCGCATAATGGATGCGGCCACACCTGAAATGCCATTTGCGGTGGCCAACTTTGATGATCCGGTTGCAGCGCTTGATTGGCTTAACGCCGAAGAGTGAAGCATTGTGAATGAACTGCGCCAGCTGATCCCGCGCTGTACATTCGCGTTACAAAACAACGAACTCCAATGAAAGCACTGAACATCATCGCCGGTCTCGCCCTTGTGTGCGTAGCCGCAACCACAAGCGCGCAATCCTGCGCTGGCCACGCCAATGCCAAGGGCGGTGCCAATTATGATATGGCTTCCTTGAGCAAGGAACTGAAGCTGACCGCAGAGCAACAAACGGCGTTCTCCACAGCGCTGTCCGCTTGCGAAAAGGATTGCTCGGCCATGGCCAGTTCCGAGAAGAAGATGGATGCTGGTATGATGGCTGAAAAGAAGTCTGGTCGTTTCAACCAGGTGATCACCTCGATGAAGGATGTGTTGAATGCGGACCAATACGCCCAATTGGAAAAATTGAACACCAGTGGCAAACTGATGGGATTGTGTGGTGGCGAGAAGGGCTGCTGCGCTGGTAAAGCTGCCAAGGGTGCTTGCTGCGCAGGTAAGCCCGGTGCACATGCCGAGCCTGCGAAAGTGGACGCTCCGACGATGCAGTGATCAATATCCGTTTGAACGAAAAAGGCCCCGGAATTTCCGGGGCCTTTTCTTTTCGTTCTACGCTGTTCAATCTGCCTGTACCACCAAGTATTTGCTCACGCTCCAGAAGGCGTTCGGGTCCGTGATCGTCAGTTTCTCGGTCTTTCCTTCCACAACATCCATCTTGTAACTCCCGGTAGGGTGGCTTGTTATGAGTTTCGCTTTTTTGGCTCCGATCGGCACCTCCAATACCTGGGTAATATCCACCTGTTTGAAATACTCAAGGTTCAGTCCCTGTGTGTTCAGTTTGTTCACACTTCCGATCCCGATAACCCCACCTTCCTTGGTAAGCACTCCATTCGCTCGGAGTTCCTTGCTGGTACCGACGCAGTAATAGGCCTTGTTCAATTCTGAACGCTGGGTAGTGGCCAGTTGATCTTTGTCCTGATACATCTGGATCATGCTCGCCAACGAAGCATTGGTGCTGGTGAGCTGCTCCTTCAAGGTCCCGATCTCCGTGTCTTTGTCCGCGATCGTTTGCTCCAGACCGGCGATGGACTTTTCCAACTCGCTGATCTTGTTCTTGTTCGACTTCGCATTCCTGCGCATGCGCTCGATCAACTTCTTGTTCTCGCTCAACAGCGAATCGATCAAATAGAGATCCGCCGCCATCTTTTGCTCCATATCCGGACCGGTTTCTACTCCTCCTTGCTCGTTCTTTCCAAGAAGTCCTTGCTTCTCCTTGATGGCCCTGAGGTTTTCACTGATCCGATTGAAGGCACCGAACATGCTGTTGATGGTGCTATCCTTCATGCCGCTTTCAACGGCAACACTTTGGCGGTCCTTTTCAAGTTCCTTGTATTGTTCGCTCTGGGTGGGGTCTTCTTTGCACGCGCCCAATAGCGTGAGGCCGATAAGGGCGCAAATGATCTGCTTCTTCATGGTTCCGTGGTTTGATGTGCTGAATTAACGTGTGATCGACGCATGGCAGTGTATGCTATTCGGCCTTCGGCCTTGAACCTACGCTTAGTATCCATTTCGGGTCGATGAGCCCCTTTTCCTCCACCTGCCGCCTGTTGGACTTCGGGAACGAAAGGCGACGAAACTACGTTAAGGTGTTCTGTTGTGCGGGCTTCAACGTCCGCACCTGATCACGTTCGTTCCATGTGCTTGACCTCAATGATCCGTTTTCGTCCGCTTCTCGGAGCGCTGGGACTGCTTTTTCTATTCGCCGATGTTCACGCACAAGGCGATAAGGGAAGTTTGACCGAGCAGTTCCCGAACATGAGTGCCAAGGAGCGTGCACGCATTGCCGCCAAGGAGGGAGAAGATGCCATAAAAGACAAGTCCTATCAGGCCTTCATGCAAGAGGCGGAGAAAGCTTTTCAAGAAGGTCATTATGAATCGGCATTGGAACAATATGAGAAGGCCCGAGCGCTTCGCCCGTTCAACGTATACCCCAAAGTGAAGATCGAAGACCTAAAGGCCCTATTGGCCAAGCAGGGATCCGCCCCCGCTGCAGAGCCACCGCCGGAGCCTGTTATAGAGCCGTCCACCGCAATTCCCATCATCCCGGATCAGCCCACGGAGGCGGTTGTTCCTCAAGTGGAGAAGCCGGTTCCATCGGCCTTGCCCGAACAAACGCCGATCATCCACTCCGAGAAGGTCGAAAGGATCCCACCTGCACCGCAGGCTGCCGAAACACCTGTGGAGCTCAAAAAGGCGGAAGGACAGATCGAGCGGCGCTACAAGGAGGGCCATGCATTCGTGATCGAACGCCTAGTTACCGTGGATGGCCGTTTGGTCGTTTACAAGCGGGTCTTCCACAACTGGGGCCAAGTGTTCTACTTCGAAGACGGCGTAGCGGTGGATGAGCGTGTATGGAAAGCGCGCTTCCCGCAATAGGCCAGCCCTAGGACTCGATAAGTTTCACGGGCATGTCCAACAGGCCTTTATAGTCCTGTCCTGCTTCCAGCATATCCAGATCCCCCTCTTCGTAATGCCATTCCAACAACACCTTGCCAGTGCCGTTGCCATGCACGTCGTCCAATAATTTCAGCAGGTCCAGCACGTACTTGGCACTGCTGCTGTTGAAGTAGGTAAGGGAGAGGCGAATGATCGTGCTTTTTGAAGGACGTAGACAATAGTTTTCCACTTGTTCCAGCAAAGGCCGGAAGAATTTGTCAGCGTTCTCGTGGATACTACACCCACCAATTTCCAAGAGCCCCTCCGCTGGAATGAACCGTACGGACGGTGTTTTGTCCGTGGCAGGAAGGAGAAGAGGTTCCATGGTGATCGGGGAAAGATAGGATCCACATTCGCCGAAAAGTTGTGTACCACAATTTGCATGTGCGCCTTGTGGTGTTAATTTCAAGCCGCAACGGAACACCCCCCATTCCCATGTCCATCAAAAACATCCTGGTACCGTACGACTTCTCCGATTGCGCCACGGACGCATTGCGCGTGGCTGCCAAGATCGCCCGTCTCACTGGAGCATGCATCGACATTGTGCATGTCTATGAGCAGATGACGGACTTTCATCCCGGTAATCAGAAACTGCGCGAAGACATTGAGGGCAAGCTCGAGCGCGTTCCCCAGATGCCGTTCTTGGAGGGGATCGAGTTGAAGAAATTCATGCTTCGCCAGCTCGTGATAACCGAGATGTTCAAAAATGAACGTCTCGCCCAAATGGACTTGGTCGTTATGGGAAGCCATGGTGCTCGTGGTTTCCGTGGAGTGGTGGGTAGCAATACCCAGAAGGTCGTGCGCATCGCGCCAATGCCGGTATTGGTGATAAAACACCACATTGATGACTTCACCGTGAAGGATATGGTGTACGCCAGCAATTTCACGGAATTGGACGTTACCAAGTTCGAGGCTTTCCTACCTGTTTTGGAGATCTTCGACCCGAAGGTGCATCTGGTGAAGATCAATACACCGAAGACCTTCGAGCGAAGTGAGGACACCTACAAGAAGATCGATCGGTTCCTTCAACGCCACGAACTCCGCAAGTTCACCACCACTATCTACAATGACTTGAGCGCGGAGGAAGGCATCCTCAATTTTGCAAAAGGCATTGATGCGGACATGATCGCCATGGCAACACATGGTCGAACCGGTTTCTTCCAAGTGGTGAACGGCAGCCTTACCGAGGATATCGTGAATCACACGACTTTTCCAGTTCTTAGTGTGAAACTTTGAACCGAAACGCTCCTTTTTGACCTCCACACTCCCGTAATTTAGCCCTAAAGAAGGCCCATCGCATGAAATTCCTGCACCAGAAGTTCCAAGCCAAAAAGAAGGAGATCGTCGAGGTTCGATTGGATAAACCCGCACGGGTGAAGTTCATGACAGCTTCCGAGTTCAAGCGTTACACCGGGGCCCGCACGCACACCTTTTTCGGTGGCCATTTCGATGCTGGGACGGTGCGTTTCGTGCTGCCATTTGACAGTGTTTGGACAGCTGTTGTGGAGAAGGGGACACTTAGTAACCCATTACACGTTAAGGCATCGGTGAAGCTCCTTCCTCCGGATCGGAGTGCGATGAGCTCGGTGGCGATTGATGCACCTGCGCATGTGCGTGCACAAGGGCTGTTGGAGGAGACCGAAGCGTTAACAGGTGATGGCAACGAAGGTTGAACCAACTTGTAACTCCGTGCGTTCTTGATCCAATACCGCATCTGAGATGATCCGTGCCAACGATGACCAATTGCGTGAACTGTTGCTAGGACAGCAACAGTTGATGGAAGAGGTGTGCGGGATCCTGGAGACCGAGCAAAAGAAGGATGATGTGTTGTCCGCCGTAGTGCGCAGTTCGCACGGTGAGCATGTCAACCGTATCGCCCGGCTGGATCCCGAGCGGGTGTTTTCCGATGCAGCCATTGAGAGGATCTGTGTGAATTACCGACTTCGTTTCTTGGATGCGGCCCATTTCAAGGGTTCGATCCCTCCACGCGCTCTTTATGAGTTACGTCGGTTGGAATTGCGTGCACAAGCGCCGCTGAAGGGATTCAAGATACTGGCACCTGGTGCGCGATTCAGATCTACGCGACCAAGTATTGATCCGTTGCTTTTTATCGTTGTTGGCCCGCAGCACTATTATCTCGTACATAAATGGGGGCCGGGCTTGACCCTGTTTCGGGCCGCGTTGGCTTGGCCAATGCGAAGCTTGGGGCACTTGGCGATAGCCGTTGCGATCGCAGCTGTTGGTTTGTCGGTATTGTTACCGAACCAAGCGGTCGGCTCCTCGGCAACTGACTGGTGGGGAGCTCAACGCTTCCTTGCTCTTTTTTGGAGCGCCATGGTTCTGGCGAGTGTGACAGCCTTCGGTTGGCTCACATTTCGGGGCCAGTTCAGCAAGGATGTGTGGAAGGACCACCGGGTAGGGTAGGTCCCTACGTTTTCAACGATGATCGTGCTTTTCCAATGCGATCAGGATCGCCTCGGTCTCCTTGCGTTCAATACGGCAAATACAGGATGCCCTGAACCACTGTTTCAATTCGGTCCTTTCCTCGGGCAGTAAGCGCTTGAAAGCTTTACGCAATTCTTTGCGGAAAACACTGCGATCCGCGAAGCTGATCTTGTCCAACAACTCCTTGTAATAGTCGAGCGGGGTTTTTCGTGCATCCATGTTCGTGCGGTAATGGCACTTGCTACGCACGCCATTGGTACAAGGTTCCCTTGGGATGAAGCCTCCGAAGCACATCGAACACAGGTATCAGCGCACGTTATTGCGCCAGGAACACATACGTTATCGTTCCTTTCTGCGGATCGGAAGCCGTGGAAGATGAGGTGAACACCGCTCCTTGGGCGGACATCAGCGCGTTCTCCAGGATGCACTCATCACTCGTGGTGGTTCGGGTGCCATCGATCTCCGCCTTTCGAACAGCGCCGCCGCTTTCCACACTGATCTGGATCACAACCGTGCCTTGGCCTTTGCACAAATACGCGGGAACATTGAGAATGATATCCGAACGCTGCTCGCCAATGAATTGGTAACTCACGGTTGTAAGCCCTTCCACCTTAACGGGGTTGGGCTTTTCCGGTAGATAGTTCTTCGGGTCGAATCTGGATGGATCGAGCTTTGGCATCACCACTTCTTTGCCAGACGCCTTTCGTGCGGAATCCAACCGCGCGAATTCGGCGGCAGCAAAGGCGTTCACATCTTCCTCTACGGCCCCGGCAATTCGCTCTTGGGCCGCCCTGCCTGGGTAGAGTTGCATGGATCGGGTTGTGCCCAATGCATTGCTCGTGAGGTTCTTCACCTCCACCGCGGCCGAAGTGGGTGGCTGCAGCATCGGGTCGAATGGAAGGTCTTCCGGCGCGGCCAGTTCCATCACGATTTCTGGCGGTGCATTGGCAGTGTTCTCATCCGCAGGCAATTTGCTCATGGCCATCCCGAAGAGCATGAACGTGTGCAGCATCAATGTGCCAACTACGCCGAACTTGTGGCGCTCGAACCAGTTCAGAAAGGATTCGAACATGTGGGCGTTGTACGCTGCAAAGTAATTCGCTCAGGGTCTCAACGCATACGGATCCTCCATTCCTTGGGCCAACCGTTGTTCCAGCGTTCGCCCGCTGCATAGAGCCAACCAAGGGCATGTCCTTCGTAGCGAACAAGCTGTACACGTGGCCTGCGGGATCCGTTCGATCCAGCGGGGAATGCGGTTTCTCCGCGAAGGAATCGAAGTGCTTGCTCGCGATCCAGTTCCAAGGTGTCGAACGCGGCAGTATTCACCATTACGTTCAACGCCAACGCGGGATGCGGACGCCAATTCGAGCCTTTGAATTCGGCGATCGGAACACCGGGAGCAGTGACATTCAACACTTCACGCATTCGGGAAACAACAGGCTCCCACGAACCTGGTGATGCGAACAGTTCGCTTTCTTTTTCCAAGAGTGTGAACCGACCAGTTGGATCAAGCCAACCACTGACCTCGTCGTTGCTGTTCGGTTGAACAGGAACGGGGTCACGATCGGCAGCGGTTCCTGGTTTCCGCAACAGTGAGATGAACAAGCCTTCACCTTTTACGCGGTGTTGGTAGCAACGATGGCCATGGGCATTCTCCAAAACGCCCCACGCTTCATCACAGTTCAAGGGAACGAATTCAGCTCCCTTTTCGATCAAGCGTTCGATCTGTTCTTCGTTCTCGGCCTGTTCCCACGTGCATGTGCTGTAGATCAGCCAACCACCCGGCCTCAATGCGCTCCATGCGTGTTCGAGAATATCCGTTTGGGTGCGAGCACAGGAGGAAACCAGGCGCTCGTTCCATTGCTGGCGCGCGAATGGATCCTTACGGAACATGCCTTCACCAGAGCACGGTGCATCACCGAGGATCAGGTCGAAGACTTCGCCTAAGGCGGCGAACTCTTTTGGTTGGTTTCCGGTGATCATGGTGTTCGCACGACCCTGTTTCCAGATGTTCTCGCTCAACACTTGGCGCCGTGATGGCACAGGTTCGTTGCACACGAGCAAGGATCCCGGTGAAAGAAGCGAAGCCAGGTGCGTGGACTTCCCACCAGGTGCGGCGCAGAGATCCAGTGCTAGAATTTCACGATTAGCAAGTCCCGTTGCGAGAAAGGCCTGTTCCACCAGCATGCTGCTCGCCTCTTGCACATAGTAACAACCTGCGTGCAGCAGCGGGTCCAGTGTAAAAATTGGACGCTCGGCCAGGTAACGACCGTTCGCACACCAAGGCACGGGTGTGCCAGCGAAGGCGATCGGTTTCAACGGGTTCAGGCGAATGCTTGTGGGGCATTCTTCCTCCAGAGCTCGAACGAGTGAACCGGCTTCTGCACCCAACAACTCGCTTACGGAAGCAGGCAGTCTTAGTGGAATGTGGGCCTGTTCGCGTGGGCTGCGTTTGGCCACTAGGAACGGGTCAAGAAAGAACGACCGCGCTTTCGCGAACCAGCGTCTCTGCGCGATCGGGACCAATGCTCACAATACGAACAGGGACACCGACCGCCTTTTCGATCCTGCGGATGTACATGTTCAGGCTTTCCGGCAGATCAGTTGCAGTGCTCAGGTTTCCCCAGCCTTGTAGACGCTCGTAGACCGGTTCAATTCCACTGGTTATGTCGTAGGGAACGCGATCAGTGATACTGCCATTCACCTTGTAATGTGTGCAGATGGCAACCTCGTCCATTCCGCTGAGCACATCGGCCTTCATCATGGCCAGCTCCGTGATCCCGTTGATCATCACCGCATAACGCAGTGCGGGGAGGTCAAGCCAACCACAGCGGCGCGGGCGCCCCGTTGTGCTTCCGAACTCACGGCCAACCTGCCGGATATGTTCACCGGTCGCATCGTTCAATTCGGTAGGGAAGGGGCCACTGCCCACTCGTGTGCTGTATGCTTTGAAAATGCCGATCACCTTGCCGATGCGGCCCGGTGCCACTCCCAAACCTGTGCAGGCCCCAGCGCAAATGGTGTTGCTGCTGGTCACGAACGGGTAGGTCCCGAAATCAATATCGAGCAAGGTGCCTTGAGCGCCTTC
>JANNYL010000451.1:0-32893 GCA_031410075.1 Flavobacteriales bacterium | reverse complement strand
AGGGCTCGGGGTATTTCGATCCTTGAAGTGAACATCGGTCTCCTGAGCATCCAGATCGGATCGCTCCTCACCGGTCGTCATGGATCCTCGTTCCAAGGCGAGCGGTCCCCCGCTCCTTTCTCAGCTGATCCGGACTTCCTTGCCCTTTTTCTCGGGCAAGGCATGCATCTTGGGCAGGGTGAGTTTCAATACCCCGTCAACGAAATTGGCCTTCACACTGTCGCCATCAACGTTCTCGGGCAATTGGAACGAACGCTTGAATGAGCTGTAGCTGAATTCGCGCCGGGTGAAGCCTTTCTTTTCCTCTTCGTTTTCCTTCTTCATTTCAGAGGAGATGGTCAGAACGCCGTTCTCTACGTTCACCTTCATATCCTCTTTCTTGTAGCCGGGGACGGCAAGTTCCAACTCGAAGGACTTGGTGTTGTCCTTGATGTTCACCGCAGGCGATCCACCAGTACGGACGAATGGCGCCTTGAACATTCGGTCGGAGAAGTTCCATGGATCAGCATCCAAAAACATACTCGGGAAACCAAAGCTGTCATCATCATTGAATGATGGCAGTACAGGTGTACGTGCAAGCAGGGTTGTCATGGTTGTTGTTTTTTTGAACTGTGGTGCGAAACAAATCCAACCGCAAAACCACATCGCTGATCCATGTCAAGAAAGTACCTGATCTTTCTCAATGATGACATTCTGTTGCTCGATAGGCTTCGAAAAGGAGATCCTCGAGGAACGAACACCACGAGGGAGAGCGATCTTTGCACCATATGACCGCACAACGGCTCAAGGAAGGTTCAGGCCGTCACTTGCATAAACAGCGGGTTGAGTTGGAACTGCGCAATGTGGCCGCCCTGTTCAATTCCATGGATCCGGCACCGTTCCATGAAAAGGATCTGGACCACGATGCGGAGGAGTTCATCGTGAGTTGGATGCGCGAGTACCCGCTGGCCACGCCGGTCACCTTGCACGTTCATTTGATCGAATGGCCCGCAGAGGATCCGACCGCCACGATCCGCGAAGCCGTGCACCACTACTTCGCGTACCGTGGGCAGTTGATCAATATGGAATTCCGGCAGCTGATGAAACATGCCCGAACAAGCCTCATCATCGGCCTGGCATTCCTAGCGACCTGTCTCATCACGAGCAGCTATTTCCTGGCTGACCGCGAAGGCACGCTGTTCAAGATCCTGCGAGAGAGCCTGACAATTGCGGGTTGGGTGGCCATGTGGCGGCCGATGCAATTGTACCTGTACGATTGGTGGCCCTTGCGGGGACGCAGTCGGCTCTACTCCAAGCTCAGCAAGATCCCTGTGGAAGTGGTGCGTCGAAAAGCCTGACCGCTTATTCAGCCGTCGAGCGGCGCGCCCACCACTTCACCCCTTCGTACCACAGCACCGACACAAGACCTGCACTGGTCGATATCGCCAGCAGCGGAAGTGATGGTGTGGCCAGATGGAAGAAGTCGCGCGGCACCGGTGCGTACAAGAGCACCAGGAGCAGTCCCAAGGTGCCCAGCACAATGCCACGCAACAGGGGATTGCGATAGCGCAATGTGCTCACGATGGAATGATGGAACGACCGGTTCACCAGCGTTAGCGCGATGTTCGCCACGACCAGGGAGGTGAATACCATGGTTCGGGTAAGGTCTTCGCCGAGCGCTGTCCGTACACCATATTGGTAACAGAACAAGGTGCCTGCCGTGATCATGAGGCCCTGGGCAACGCTTGTGCGCAATTCGGCCCAGGACAGGAACGTGAGGTCCATGCGGCGCGGCGCACGTTGCATGCTGCCCGCCTCCAACGGTTCGTTCTCGTAAGCGATGCTGCATGTGGGACCCATCAGCAACTCCAGGAAGATCACATGGACCGGCGTGAAGATGTTCGGGTACAGCCATCCCAACAACAACGGCAACGCCACCGTGAGGATGATAGGGATGTGGATACTGATGATGTATTGGATCGCCTTCTTCAGGTTGCCGTAGATCTTACGGCCCATGGCCACGGCGTCGACCATCCGACCCAGGTCATCATCCAACAAGATCAGGGCTGCGGCCTCCTTCGCCAGTTCGCTTCCACGCTTGCCCATGGCGATGCCGATGTGCGCGGCCTTCAGCGCAGGCCCGTCGTTCACGCCATCTCCGGTCATCGCCACCACATGGCCTTGCGCCTTCAGCGCGTTCACCACGCGCAGCTTGGCTTCAGGGAACATGCGGGTGAAGAGGTTGCTCGTGCGCAATGCTTCGTCCAGTTCCATGTCGCTCATCCGCAATACTTCTTCACCACTGAGTGCTCGACCTTCCTCCTTGAATCCCACCTCCTTTGCAATGGCACGTGTGGTCATCGCGATATCCCCGGTGATGATGTTCACACGGATGCCCGCCTCGCGGAATCCACGGAATACTTCGGCGATGTTCGCCTTGGGCGGATCGCGGAAGGCCACAAGACCGAGGTAGGTGAAGGGCAACTCCTGTTGTGTGACGGGATACGCATTGCCGATCAATGTCGTTTCGCCAACGGCCAGCACGCGAAATCCTTTCGCGGCCAACGTTTCCACCTGTGCCAGTAACTTATCGCGCTCAGCCTGGGCCAAATGTGAACAGGCAAGGATCGCTTCGGGCGCGCCCTTCGCGGCGATGATCCGGCGACCGCTGCCATCGTCGAACACGTGTGTCATCATCGGCGGCTGGCCGCTCAACGGGTACTCATGCACCATCTTGAACCGCGGTCTTTCGTCAATGGCGGTTAACCGGCCGTATACTTCATGCAAGGCGATCTCCATGGGGTCGAAGGGGACGGGCTCGCTGGCCCACATGGCCGTTGTGATCAAGTGCAATGCATCGGGTCCTGACCAGTTCGGGAGTGCGAGCGCGGTGGTTTTATCGCGTAGATGGATCGCCACCAGTTCCATTCGGTTCTCGGTGATGGTGCCTGTCTTGTCCGTGCAGATCACGGTGGCCGAGCCGAGCGTTTCCACGGTCTTCGCTTGCTTCACCAGGATGCCCAGCTTCATCAGCCGCCACGCGCCCAGGGCCATGAAAGTGGTGAAGGCCACGGGGATCTCCTCTGGAAGAATGCTCATGGCCAGCGTGAGTCCTTTCAGCAGGCTCTCCAGCAAGTTGCCGGAAGAGCGATAATTCAGCCCCCACACGACCAGGAAGAACAGCAGGCCGATGATGGCCATGTTGCGGACGAAGCGCGAGATCTGCAACTCCAGTGGTGAGCGGCTTTCAGTGATCGCGGCGAGCGATGTGCCTATACGCCCGAGCTCCGTGGCTGCTCCCACCTGAGTAACGCGCATCACCGCGAGCCCGCCCACAGCCTGTGTTCCGCGGAAGACCCGGCTTCCCTTGCCTCCGTTGAGGTCCTTGCTGACCGCGAAGGCCTCACCAGTAAGGATCGATTCGTTCACCGAAAAGTCGTTCGCGTGCACCACCAGACCATCGGCCGCGATCAGCTCACCCTCGGACACCACCACGAGGTCGCCCACAACCAGTTCCTCGGTTGGCAGTTCCACCAATGCATTGTTGCGGATGGCCTTCGTGAGTGCTTGGCTGTATTGCGCCAAGGCTTCCAGCGCCCGTCGGCTTCGTTGGTCCTGGTACAACGAGATCGCGCTCACAAGCACGATCGCACCGAGCATGAAGAATGCTTCATGCGTGTCACCAAGGATGAAATAGATCGTGGCGGCGGCGACCAGAAGCAGGAACATCGGTTCCGTAAGCGCCGTGAAGAGGGCTTTCCAGAAACCGCTGCGCTCGCGGGCTTCCATGGCGTTGCTGCCGTGCGCAGTGCGCGATCCCAGGACCTCTGTATCGCTTAGGCCGGTGAAGGGGAAAGGGTTGTTCAGCAATGGGATGGATCGGACGGAACGAAAGGTATAGGGCGATGAAGAAGCGCAGGTCCTCGACCTGATCCTCGTGGATGGTGACCAGAACCAAATGCCCGATGAAGTTCTTCCGCGACCCACCGGTTGCGCGGCCTTTCCAAATTGCTGCCGCCGCCGCGCGAGAAGAGTTCAAGGCCCAGTTCCTTCGCGAGGGCATGCCCAACGGTCACACCTCCGCGAGGGATCGCGAGTACTATCGCATCGGTACCACGGCAACGCTCCAACTCCTTCGCGAGCAACTGCCCTGCCTCGGCACGATCCGGGAAATATGATCGGGACATGGGTCGATCGAGGCTGGCGGTTCAGGAACCGGGTTGCGGCCGCGTGGGCGGCTCACGTGGCGGACCGGTCGGTGGATCATGCGGCTTGGGGATCGGACTGCCGGGTACCGGCTGGATGGTGGGCACGTGCGGCACGGTCGTAGGCTGCTCTGGCCTCGGGAAGTCAGGCTGCTTGGGATCGCCGGGGCCTTGTGCGAGCAAGATGCCCGGGCTGTGGTTCAGGTTGTTCATGGCGGTTCGCGTTGATCAGTTGGTGGCCAGTTTTAGGGTACGCTCGGCTTCGCGGATGTTGTTGATCCCGTTGATCAACGCATCGGGGTTGAAGGAGATGCTATCGATCCCCTGATCCACGAGGAACTTCGCGAAGGCGGGGTCGTCGCTCGGCGCCTGGCCGCAGAGACCGATACGTGTGCCCGTGGCGTGGGCGGAAGCGATCACGGAGGTGATCATGTCGATCACGGCAGCATCGCTCTCGCTGAACAGGTCGCTGATGATCGCCGAGTCGCGATCGATGCCGAGCGTCAATTGCGTCAGGTCATTGCTACCGATGCTGAAGCCATCGAAGTACTTCGCGAAGTCTTTAGCGCGGATCACGTTGCTCGGGATCTCGGTCATCATGTACAGTTGCAGGCCGTTCTCCCCGCGCTTCAGGCCGAACTCCGCCATCAATTCCACCACGCGCTTGGCCTCGCCCACCGTGCGGCAGAAGGGGATCATCAGCTTCACATTGGTGAGGCCCATCTCCTCGCGCACCATCTTCATGGCGGCACACTCTAGGCGGAAGCCCTCGCGGTAGCGTTCGTTGTAGTAGCGCGATGCACCACGGAAACCGATCATCGGGTTCTCCTCCTCCGGTTCGAACTGCTTGCCCCCGAGCAGGCTCGCGTACTCATTGGTCTTGAAGTCGCTCATGCGCACGATCACGTCGTGCGGGTGGAAGGCCGCCGCGATGGTGGCCACAGCTTCAGCCAAGTGTTCAATGAAGTAGCGGCGTTTGTCGGGGTGGTGCTTCGTCAACAGTTCGATCTCCGCTTTCGCCTTGGCATCGGTCAGCTCATCGAATTTCACCAGCGCCATGGGGTGCACGCGGATGGTGTTGTTGATCACGAATTCCAGACGCATCAGGCCCACCCCACGGTTCGGGTAGAATGAATACCGGAAAGCCTTCTCCGGATCCGCGAGAATGAGCATCGCATCGGTACGTGGCCGTTGCACGGATTTCAGATCGATCCGCTTCTCCGTCCAATCGAGTTGGCCGTCATAGATCCTTCCCGTCCGGCCTTCCGCGCAGGAAACTGTGACTAGTTGTCCATCCTTCAGCACCTCGGTCGCGTTCAATGCGCCCACAACGGCCACGGTGCCCATCTCCCGCGCCACGATCGCCGCATGGCTGGTGCGGCCGCCCTTGTTGGTGACGATCGCCGAGGCGCGCTTTAGCACGGGATCCCAGTCCGGGTTCGTGATGTCGGTGACGAGCACTTCGCCATCGAGCAGTTGATCCGCTTGCGCCGGTGAATCCAACTTGCGAACACGACCTGCCGCGATCTTGCTTCCCACGGCACTGCCTGTCACCAGCACGGTGCCCTTGCTCTTCAACTCGTATTCCTTCAACTGGAAGGGATCCCTGGCCGAGTGTACCGTTTCGGGCCGCGCCTGCACGATGAACAAGCGACCGGTCTCGCCATCCTTGGCCCACTCGATGTCCATGGGCATGCGGTAGTGGTCTTCGATGATCACTGCCCAACGCGCGAGTTGTTCCACTTCCGCATCGCTCAGAACGAAGCGGCCGCGTTGCTCCTGGGGCGTGTCCAGATTCAGCGTGGTGGAACCCGGCTGTTCGTTGCCCGCAGGGGCCAGCACCATCGTCTTCTGCTTCGCGCCGAGGCGACGTTGCAGTATGGCGCGCTTGCCTTCGCGGAGTGTGGGTTTGAAGACCTGGTACTCGTCCGGTTCCACCGCGCCTTGCACCACGTTCTCGCCCAGGCCCCAATTGGCCGCGATATGCACCACGTTGCGGAAACCGCTCTCAGGTTCCAAGGTGAAGATCACGCCAGCACCACCGGTGTCCGAACGGACCATGTGTTGCACACCGATGGACAGCGCCACCTTCATGTCCGGGAAGCCCATGTCCTGCCGGTACTTGATGGCGCGCTCGCTGAAGAGTGACGCATAGCAGCGCTTGCACGCTTCGAGCAGCGCCTCCTCGCTCTGGATGTTCAAGAACGACTCATGGCGCCCGGCGAAACTCGCCGTGGGCAGGTCCTCGGCGGTGGCGCTGCTGCGCATGGCAACCGAGGCGATGCCCGTGTTTGCCAACACGCGATATGCTGCCCGGATCTCCTGCTCTAGGTCCACCGGCCATTGGGCCGCAAGGATCAACGCCCGCGAATCGTCAGCAACCGCTTTCAAGTTGCTCAAGTCCTTCCGGTCCATTCGCGCCATGCACGCTTCGATGGGCTTCCTGATCCCGTTGGAGTCCAGAAAGGCCCAGTACGCTTGTGCGGTGATCGCGAAGCCCACAGGCACTTCGATCCCCTCGCTGCCGAGTATGGCGATCAGCTCACCGAGCGATGCGTTTTTACCGCCAACGGATGTGACGTCCGTGTTGCGCACATCGCGCAGCCATTTGATGTTCGGTTCCATACCATGAAGCTACCTGCACCGCATCGCCGCAAAACTGTCGATCGTCAGCATTGGGGCTGCAACTTGACGCCAGTGAAAGGTCGCCATCACCTTGGTTATCGTGGGGTCGATCTCCGCGGAAAACGTAACCTCACCTGGGCGAACCCGGCACTGATGATCCTGGAGGATCAGGATCCTCATCACCTAACAGCAGATCGATCCCGCGCATGGACGGAACATCCGAACTGACGATCTTCAGGATCGCCATGAAGGGCAGCAACAGGATCATGGCAGATACTCCCCAGAGTAATGCACCGGCCAGCACGATCACGATGGATGCCATTGTATTCACATGCAATTGGTGCCCTACCACCTTCGGAAAGATCAGGTTCGCTTCCAGGTATTGCACTACCGCGTAAACCGCCACGACACCGAGGGGATACCACGCATTCCCCGTTGCTATCCACACCAACGACATCGGCAGCAAGGAACTGATCATGATGCCGACGTACGGAATGATGGTCATCAGAGCGGAAAGCATCCCGAACAGTATCGCATTGTCCACACCCAGGAGGGCCAAGCCAAGGCTGTTCAACACGCCAACGATGAGGTACACCTTCGCCGTGCCAAAGACGAACGCAGCAAAATTGTGAACGCTGCGGTGAAGTATATCCGGCAACAACGGCCTGAGCGAGGAGCCCGCGAATTCGGACAATACAAGAACATAGCGCCGACGGTCATACAGCAAAAGCGCGGTCAGGATCGGGATCAGGAACAGGTTGAAGACCATCCCGAAAACAGAATCCATGGCTTTCAGGAAGAATCCGCCCAAGCCTTTCGGGAGCACTGCCAGCAACGCCTCCCAGCGTGCCGCACCGTTCCGTGGGATCCCGTCGATAGTCTGTTGTATCCGGTCAACCAAATGGGTGACTATTCCGGAGGAGCCTTCGCGCAACGCGGGCAATTGGTTCAGGAACGCATGCAATTGCCACATGAGCAGAACCACGATCCCGGAGAAAAGAACGATGACGACCAATAATGCGGCGGTGATGGACAACGCGCTGTTGAGGCCCCTTTTCTCCAACCGCGAGACCATGGGATAAAGCACTATGGCAAGTAGCAAGCTGTAACACAAAGGGATGAATACAGCCTTGCCGATATAGAGCAACGCGATCACTGCAAGAGCGATCAGGAAACGGTCGCGTGTTTTGTTCATCCTTGGCGCTGATGAACTTCGATGGGAGGCAACTCGTTCGAACGAAAATCAGCCCCCAGCATCTTGCTACGAGTGAAACTATGCACCTATCTCCGAATGAGATCTCCATGCGGCCCGCCGGACCATTCCGGGAAGAAGGCATCGACCATGGAAGCAGGCGATGATCATGTGCCACCCTTCTTGAACAACTGTTCAAGTTGTACCAAGCGAGTAAGCTCCGATTTGCTGTTGCCTCCCGAAGAGCTGGCGATCGCGGCAGCGGTATCGAAGATCATCCGTCGCATGGAGGCATCGAACCGTTCCGGATCAGCCTTGAATTCCTCGACGAAGCGATCGAACGCCTGCTCTGGTTTCATGCCTTCATCCCTGGCGAAGTCGAAACTGATATCGATGTAATGACCCGAATCGGTTCCGAGTTCATCGCGGCTGTTCTCCAAGGGTAGCCATTGCTCTTTGATGACCGCCTTCAGCTTATCCGCCTCGGCGGGACTCACCCTGCCATCACTATCGGCAATGCTGTAGAACAAGAAGCCGAGGCTGCTGTAGAGATCCTGGTAAGTCGTGGTCATTTGATCGACGTGTTTGGAACAAGAGCAAAGTTCTTGAACCACGACCGTGCGAACATGATCAATATCAGGATATCGCAACAGGTTATTCGCGAACGACAGCCGTTCTCACTTCATGTTCATCCGAGCGAACGACCAACAGGTAGGCGCCGGAAGTCAACGAAGTCATATCGACGAGTCCTGTGTTGCTTCCAAGACCTGCTTGGCGAAGTACGATGCGACCCAAGCGGTCCATCAGCAGCAATTCGGTTGCAACAAAGGGTGCTGTATAGGTAATGGTTGAACGGGTTGGGGAAGGGAACACCCGCAGCTCCGACAGCGGCTTCGTAGCGGACACCGCCACGTTGGGATCCACAATGATGTATTGCGCCATCATCATATTGTCCTCATGGAACAGGTTGTGGCAGTGGTACATGAACGGCCATCCATCCGTGGTGTAATCATCGAAGCGCATGATCACACGCACGGTATCCCCAACGTCCATCAGTACAACATCCTTGGCGCCTTGCTCCCAAAGTGGAGGCGCTGTACCATCCCGATCCAAGACATAGAACGATCCACCGTGTATATGGAACGGATGGGCCATGTTCGAACTGTTCACGATGGTCCACACTTCCATCGCGCCCAACTGAATGGTATCGTTGATCACGTTCATTTCGAAACTGTGCCCGTTGATGTAGAACGACGCAAAGCCGATCATTCCGGTTCCCGATAGAACCTTGGTGCGTGTGTTGGTCGCCAAAGCTTCATCATAGGGTGTCGCGGTACCGAGGGTTGCCGGAATACTGGTGATCGCACCTGCCGTGGGTGCGCCGATCCGGATACGCAACACCGGGAAGTCAATGGCGTTCAGTGCACTGCCTTCCCACAGGATATTCAAGCCACCCGGAACGGTGGTCGGCAATTCGGAACCGTAACTCATCAGCATCAAGCTGTCCCCTTCCATGCCGGTGAGGTCCAAGAGGATCTCATCACGTTCACCGTTGCTGAGCCGAATGCGGTTCTGGCTAACAGGCGCGTTCAACAAACCGCCGTCACCGGCGATCACGGTGAATGCTTGATCGTTCTCGAAGCCCAGTTCATAGATCCGCGCGTTCGAGCCGTTCAGCAATCGCAGTCGCACAATTTGTGCAGGGCATTGCAGGTAAGGACGTGGCGTTCCGTTCACCAACATCGAATCGCCCAGCGGCGCGAAGGCGAAGTTCCCGTTGGTCAAGAATCGGCGATCCTGGACAACGATCGGGAAATCATCCACGCCGTAAGTGCGGGGCAACTCGAGCGCCGCTTCTTCGGCATCGCGTACGATGATGAAACCGGCAATTCCTTTGTTGGCCTGCTCAGCGGTCATTTCATGCGGATGCGGGTGGTACCAGTATGTGCCGGCCGGATTCATCACCTTGTAATGCACATCCCATGTTTCGCCGGGCATCACTTCGCGAGGTGGGCCACCATCGAATTCGGCGGGCACATGCAGCCCGTGCCAGTGCATGTTCGTCATTTCTCCAAGCTCGTTGTGAACGCGTATGCGCGCACTGTCCCCCGTGTGGAAAATGAGTGTGGGGCCGAGATACTCCGCGCTGGCGCCGAACGTGTTCGTGTTGATCCCCGGATAGAACTGGTGCACATGTTCATCCACCACCAGATCGAAGGTGTCCTGGTCCAGCGCAGGTGGTATGGCCAGCGGGTTGTTGAACTGGGCTGTTGCGGCAAGTGAGCACAAGGAAGCAACGAACAGGGAGGTCAGTTTCATCGGTTTTTGGTCTGCGAGGCCGCAAACTATCCACGGATCCCGGATCGTCGACTGACGGTCATCATAACCTGTGGTTGGTAAAAGCTCATAAATGCTGTCAAGAGTGTAGACGCGAGCTTTTGTGAGGAGAGCTTTGACCAACATATTCCATAGAGCCATGCGCACCGTGCTAGCCCGCCTTGTTCTTGTCTTTGCGTCCATTTCGGCCTTCGGTGTAGATGCTGAAGCCGAAGCGCTCGTATTGGACAGTTCATCCTCCGAGATCACGCAAGCACTCGAGCGACGACTTGGGCGCCAGCTCAAACAATGCGTGAAGCCGTTATTGGGAACAGAAATGCCGGTGGATGGCGATCTGATCGTGAACGTGCGCATCGAATTCAATGGCAGTGTGCATGTGGTTAACGCGCATGGTGGAAACCGCGCCATGCGGAATGCCGTGAACCGGAAGTTGAACGGCTATCGAATACCAGTGGTCTGAGCTGCAGCCCGGCCCATTGTTCTGTTTACAGGAAACGGGTCGGTCCGGTCGGCCGAAGTGAAGCGAACAACAAGTCCGGTCTTCAACTAATTGATCAACCAGTAGAAAGACATCAGGCCCCCTTCGGGCTATCTGCTCAATAGGGTTGTAGCACTGCAACCTTGGCGGTCGCTACCGAGCCATCGGTGTACTCCGTGCGAACGAGATAGATGCCCGTGCCCATCGATCCAGCCGCAACGGGCCACGTGCTGCAGATCCGTCCGCTGGCATCAACCATCCATCGTTGCAGTACCTCTTTGTCGCGGCATGCGGTCGCGCTCACCACCGGAGAATAGTCGTATGCACCGTCGTAGTCCGTCTGTTTCAATCGATAGTAACCGGGACCGGTCAGGGCTTCGGCATCCTGGAACTCGTACTGTATTGGTTGTTGCGAATTGCCTGCACCGGAAACTGTGCCGATGGGCAACCAATTCTCGGCATCAGCACTTCGTTCCACTGTGAAATAGGCGTTGTTCGATTCCGAGGCCGTACTCCATTGCACGCGTACCGAACTTCCATCACATACCGCATCGAACGCGAGCAGCACGATCGGCAACGGAACGGTGAGCGACACGGACACATCATCCAAAAAATAGTACGCTCCCATTCCGCCGGTAGGCGACATCTGCGCGGCAGTGGTGCCGGCATCATTGTGGAAGTTGCCAATGGTCATGTACTGGAACGGCTGCGTAGGCGTGAAGGTGAACGAGTGCAGCTGCCAGGTGGAACTGAAGACAACGGTAGTGATCTCGATCTGCGGGATCACCCCGGTGAGCGGAGCACCGCAGCTTTGGCTCAGTGGTGCTATGGTGAAGGCAACGCCCAGGTTATTGATGCCCCAGCCGGAATAGGGGTTGGTGCCGTTCGTGGTCCAGAATGAGACGGTATACGATTGGCCCGGCACAAAGGGGGACGAGAGCGTAATGCGCGGGTACTCGCGGAAGTTGGTGACTCCCACCAAATACCATGGAGTGAAGCCGATCAGCGCATTACCGATGTGCGGCATAGTGGTGCCAAAGGTGGTGTTCGGTGCTTGCACGCCTGCGCCACCCGCTGTGTGCATGTAGTCGGGATGCCCGCAACCGGGTGCGATCGTACACGCATTGCTCGCAGAGGTCCAGCCCGTGGCCTTGCACAATTGGGCATAACCGGTGGGCAATGAACTGAAGGTCTCGAAGCCTCCGTTCGGTACCAAGTTCTGACCAAGCACAAGCGCAAAGCAGAACATACCGGAGACCGCCGAAAACAGCACACGAAGAATGATACCGCGACCTTTCACACCGTCGAAGGTGGTGCATATGAGCCACCTCTTTGGTGACCTTCGTCACCCGATACTCTGAAACGATCAACGGGATGGATGAAGCGGTAGAATAGCCCGCCAGAGACGAGCTGCCGCGATCACGCTCGCGGGTCGAGAGTGCTCAAATCTGCGCTCGAACATGGAAGAAAACACATTGCCGCTTTAGCACACCTTACCGCACAACCACAAGCGGCAAGCTGCTCTTACCACTCTCCGAAACCACCACCGCCCGGTAGCACCCAACTGGGTAGGCGCTTAGGTCTACTTCTGGTTTGTTGGTGGTAAAAAGTGTGCGGCCTTGGGTATCGAGTATGTGTATTGCGGTGGGGAAAATGCCGGTGAATTGGAAGAGGCCGGTGGAGGGGTTGGGAAGCACCTGAATTTCTTGTGGCCGAATGTGGTCATTGATCCCATTTCCTGGAACTGAGCATGTGCATTCGCCTATGGGACCAGGAAGAAGGCCATCTGCTAAACAACCGAACATCGCTGTGTCTCCGACAGAGCAACCCCATGCATTTCCAGTTGCCTCAAGCATCGGACCGTAGGAGGCACCCATTCCAGCCTGCCAGAAACGATAGAAGCCCAATGAACCATTGTTGTTGACGTAGTGCCGGGTAACGGTTACCCCCGCATTTGTAAGCACTACAACAGAATCAACTACGGTATTCTGTAGGCTATAGAAAATATCATTTGCACTTGTCAAGCTCCACAAAACGTCATACACCGTATCCCCTGCCTGTGCCGTTATATCGCCAGTCAGAAATTCAGCCGCAGAGTCTGGCAAGTAGGCGTAACCCTTGCCACTTGGATCGGAGCGGACGAAATAAGACCTCGTGAACTCAGAGTGCCGGTATTCGTCGATCTTCTTGTACGCCGTGCCATTGATGAGGGTATCCGGTGTCAGCCCCATTCGGAAGCCGACTTGATAATCCGGCGGACCGCCATCATCATCTACACCATCCCAACAAGCTTGGGCTTCGGGATAGAATTGCGCCATGCTTGGTACCGCAAGTAAGCACTGGAGCATTGCGAGACATCCGATGGTCTTTGCATGTCTCATTGCAAAACAAGTTTGTGCGTTAGTTGTTTACCGTTGCCTTCAACCACCACCATGTACAGGCCGCGAAGATTGTTTGTGACGAAGCGCTGCTCTTGTCCTTGCATTGAAGTGGACATTGCCAGATTGCCCGTGGGACCGTAAAGCCGGATCGTTGCTGACCCTTGCTGCGTAAGAAAATTCGCATGTACATTGAACGAACCGCTCGCGGGGTTTGGAAAAACTCGCAGACGAACGAAGGTATCTGGGCAAGCTGTTCTCGAATACAACTGCGTTCTTCATTTCTGATAGTAACCCCAAGGAAAACACCTTGCCGCTTTAGCACACCCTTACCGCACAACCACCAGCGGCAAACTACTCCTACCACTCTCCGAAACCACCACCGCACGGTAGCACCCCACCGGGTAAGCGCTCAGATCAACTTCGGTTTTGGTAGTGGTAAAAAGTGTGCGGCCTTGGGTATCGAGGATGTGTATTGCCGTGGGGGTAGGGCCGGTGAATTTGAAAACACCGGCAGAGGGGTTGGGGCTTGCCATAACACGCTCAGCAGTATGCAGCTCTTCAACACCCAAAGGGCCTTCTAAAGGACAATCGCACGGGATACCGGGCAGGCCGGGATACCCAAATAGTGCTGCGTAGACATAGGTATCCTGCACTCTCAAACACTGAAGCACTTCGAAACTACCAACTACTGCCTGAATCAGAACCGGACCATAGCTATTGCCCATGCCTGCCTGCCAAAAGATCTCATAACTGGTAGGGTAGCTCGGTTCCCATTGAATAGCATGAACAAATTGACGCGTAACAGAAACTCCGTTGTTCTCGAACACAACGACCGAATCCACGATTACGGGCTTGAGCCAATAGGTTTGATCGAAACCCCAACTATTAGCAGTCAAGACATCGTGCACCGTATCACCGGTCAAGGCACTCACATCGGCCACCAAGTATTCCTGCATCGAGTCAAGTAGCATAACATAGCCTTTTCCCGTGGTATCCGACCGAACGTAATATCGCTTAACGAACTGCCATATATCAAAGTCCAAGTGATCGTTGAACTCTTCAATGCGCTGATAAGTTTGACCAAGGATGACGGTATCCGGCTCCGGACCCATAACCATGTGGGTATGCACAGCTTCAGAATTGGCCGCGCTGAGGAAACACCATGAGGCGGAAGAATCCGGAAAGCATTGGGCCATACTTGCATTTGCGGTTAGGCATAGCAGCACCACACCTCCAAATCTGTTCTGTGCTTTCATTGCAACATGATTTTGCTTGCCCCCCTCTGGCGCAAGAGTTCCCGCCCAACCAATACCTCTGGCAAACAGGGCGGGGTCTCTTGTGCCAAATCGCGAACGGGACAGGTTGTGCGAAGGTATCCACGACAACTGCTGTTGAAGACGTCGTCTTCTCCACCGATCAACTTCGTTCCAGTGCAAGAGATCCCCAGCGATCGCCCGCGTGTCGCGAGTGCGCAAACCTGCGCTCGAACACGGTGTGAAAGTTTATTGGCAGAGTTGCAAGAGCGCACTCGCGACACGCAAGCGCGGGCCTATTCACTTACGCGAGCACTTGCGGGGGGCTTTATTGCCAGGTGTACCAGCAACGCGATAACCCCCAAGGGTATCGGCACCGAGGTGAGGAACTGTATCCAGTAGTAACCGGGGATCATGCCCCAACCGATCCAGAAAAACGTGCCTTGCAAGAAGAGGGCGGCCTCGCTGAGCAACACGCCGGATGTGAAGAGCGACAAACCGATGCGCACGAGCCGGTCGGTGGAAACGAACCAGCCGCGCACGAGGGCCATGGCGAATAGCATCATGCTGATGGCGCCAAGCATGTTGAGATGGATGAAGCCGATCACGTAGTTGCGGATGGTGAGCGCCATGTCCGCCATTTGCGGCACGGATACCGCGGCCTGCATCAGTACCTTCAGCCCCATGCCGATCAGCGCGTAGGTAACGCAACGCCACGCCCACAATGGGGCCTTGTCGTGCAACTTCACCTGCATACGCCGAATGGAATTCGCAGTGCGCCAACCTGCCCATAGTTGGAGCAACACGCCTATCGAGTTAATGGCGACGATGTACCAGTGCCGTTCGCTCCAGGCAATGGCAAGCGCGAACGTGAGCACCGCGGAAACCAACCACAGTCGGATGGTGAAGGGATCCAGCGGTTCATCCGCACCATGTGTTTCGGCCCAACGGCTCCACAACGCGAGGGCAGCGAACCAGAACCAGCCATTGAACTGGAAGTGCAGAAAGAACTGGATGCTCCAGTAATACCACTCGGTGCCGAAGAGTCCGCTCGCAAGCAAGGGGCCCATGGCCCAAACACCCAAGGTGGAAAGCACCATCATCCAGATCGCGATGCGCACCAACCGGCGACTACCACTCGGCACCCAATGCTGGGTACCCTTCCATGCGAACACCGCCAACACATAGGAGATCAGCATGTGTAACGTGGTGAAGGCGATGGACACCGGACCATAGGACTGCACTGGGAAACTCACCAACATGCCAACTACCGCCACCTGAACGATCAACAACAGTAAGCGGTGGCCTTTGCGCTTGTCCGCACTATCGGCATCCTCCAGCAGGAAGACCATGAGCGCCATGAAGATCCACCCCAGCATGGCCACGTGCGAATGCGCGTGTAGCAGCGGCTTGAAGTTGACATGTGGGATCTCGACTATGTAGATGCTGCGAAGCACGCAACCTATGATAGCAGCGATGCACAGGTTCATCAAGGCGACGAAGAACCAAGGCCGAAGGCCATTTCGTGCAGTACCGTCGGTCGCCGGGTGTTCGGATATCATCGGGTCTTGAAGTTCATGTGTCGAGATGACAAACGTCAGTATTCGGACAAAACCGTCCGATGATATTTGTCACGTCCTCGAAGATCGATCATTCCGATCATCATCGAAGGACCACTTTCGAAGACACCACCGACCAGAACCAAACACCATCGACCATGCGAACACACACCGGAAACGCCAGCCTGATAGGGTTGGCTATCGCGCTCCTCACACTGGGAGCTTGCGGGGGAAGCGGCGAACCCACTACAGCGGATAAATACAAAGTTCCGAGTGGCGGAGGAATGGAACCAGCGAATACGACATCCCAGGTGCCGATGATCAGTGAAGCGGATATCACCCTCGGTGAAGTGGACAAAGCGATGGTGGAAAAAGGCAAGAGCCTGTACGACGTGAAGTGCCAGGCCTGCCACAGCATGGGCGAGAACCGCGTTGTGGGACCCGGATGGAAAGGCATGTTGACGCGCCGTAAACCCGAATGGGTGATGAATATGATCGTGAACACGGAAGCGATGTTGAGCACCGATGCGGAAGCGCAGAAGATGCTGGAACAATGCTTGGTGCGCATGCCCAACCAGAACCTTACCAATGAGGATGCGCGCAATGTTGTGGAATTCATGCGCACCCTTTGAACAATAACCACGAACCGAACAAACCATGAAACGATCGATCATCATAACCGGCGGCACCTTGGGGGCTGCAGCTGGTCTCTTCATGCTGGTGAACACCCTGCCCGGCTGCAGGCCCGGCACCAACGTACAAAGCGCCGTTACCGGCGATGCCGCGAACAAGGCCTATGTGAAACCGGGCGCGTACGACGAATTCTACAACTTCCTGAGCGGAGGCTTCAGCGGGCAACTGTCCGTGTACGGTCTTCCGAGTGGTCGCATGTTGCGCAACATCCCCGTGTTCTCTGTGAACCCAGAGAGCGGTTGGGGATTCTCCGAAGAGACCAAGCCCATGTTGATGACCACCCATGGCTTCATCCCATGGGACGATTCGCACCATCCCGAACTTTCCCAGACGGATGGCGTGCCCGATGGCAAATGGTGCTTCATCAACGGCAACAACACACCGCGCATCGCCTTGATCGACCTTGGGACGTTCCGCACGAAGAGCATCATCGAGATCCCGAACAGTGCGGGTAACCACAGTTCACCGTTCACCACCGGTAACAGTGAATATGTGGTGGCCGGTACACGTTTCAGCATACCGATGGGAACAGACGAACAACGCGACGTTCCCATTGACAGCTATCGCGAGAATTTCAAAGGCACGGTGTCTTTCATCCATCCGGATCCTGTAACAGGGAAGTTGGACATCGCCTTCCAAGTGATCACACCCGGCGTGAACTTCGACTTGTCGCACGCGGGCAAAGGCCCCAGCGAAGGTTGGTTCTTCTTCAGTTGCTACAACAGCGAGCAAGCGTACAGTCTGTTGGAAGTGAACGCGAGCCAGAAGGACAAGGATTTCGTGATGGCTTTGAACTGGAAGAAGGCCGAGGAATATGCCAAAGCCGGCAAAGGCCGCATGGTGCCTGGCAAACACTACATGAACTGGTATGACGATGCGAAGCATACCGGCATCAGTGAAGTGCGCAACGAAGTGTTGCAACTGGACCCACGCGAACTGAAGGACCTGATCTACTTCATGCCTTGCCCGAAATCACCGCACGGTTGCGATGTTGATCCCACCGGACAATACATCGTAGGCAGCGGCAAACTCGCCGCGTTGATCCCTGTATTCCAGTTCAGCAAGATCCAGGAGGCCATCGCCAAGAACGATGTGGAAGGTGACTTTATGGGCATTCCTGTATTGAAGTATGCAAGCGTGATCAAAGGCGAAGTGAAGAAGCCCGGTCTAGGACCCTTGCACACGGAATTCGATGCGAACGGTTTCGCCTATACGAGTTTCTTCGTGAGCAGCGAGATCGTGAAATGGTCGTTGGAAACATTGGAGCCTGTGGACCGCGTGCCTACCTACTACTCCATCGGCCACCTGTGCGTGCCTGGCGGTGACAGCAAGAAACCCTGGGGCAAATACGTGATCGCCTACAACAAGATCACCAAGGACCGCTATCTACCTACCGGCCCGGAATTGGCGCAGAGCGCACAACTCTTCAGCATCGATGGACCGAAGATGGAACTGCTGCTGGACTTCCCCACCATTGGCGAACCGCACTACGCCCAAGCGATCCCAGCCGATCTGGTGAGACCGCGCGAAGTAAAGTTCTTCAAGATCGAAGACAACCAGCATCCTTATGTCACCAAGGGTGAAAAGGAGTCCAAGGTGGTTCGCGAAGGCAACAAAGTGCATGTGTACATGACCTGCATCCGTTCGCACTTCACACCGGACAATATCGAAGGCATCAAGATCGGGGATGAGGTGTACTTCCACGTAACGAACCTGGAACAGGACTGGGATGTGCCGCACGGCTTCGCGATCAAAGGCGCTGCGACCTCAGAGTTGCTCATCATGCCTGGTGAAACCCAAACGCTGAAATGGGTCCCTGAGCAAGTGGGCGTTACACCGATGTACTGCACGGACTTCTGCAGCGCGCTGCACCAGGAAATGCAAGGCTACATCCGTGTGTCACCAGCGAACAGCAAGGTGGAACTGAAGGGCATTACCAAGTCCTACGACGCAGGTTCATAACCAAGGTATGACGACAGAAACGATCATCGAAACACCGGGCGGGTCCGTATCTACGGACCCGCCCGGTGTCGATATGGAATATGCGAATTGGGATCATAAGCGCGGCTTGCATCCTTTTGCCCGGGTGCTTATGGCCTTGGCGGCTTTGGCCCTTGGCACCTTGCTCACAGTGCCCATTTGGCGGATCGATCTCAAAGCCCCCCAATACCCGGAAGGCTTGGTGATCACCATCAGTCACGACCACTTCGCTGGCGACATCCAGAAGATAAACGGGCTGAACCATTACATCGGCATGGCCACCATTGAAGACAACATGTTCCCGGAATTCGCGATCATGCGGTACGCGTTCTATCTGCTGATCACCTGGGGACTGATCGCTGCCATCATCGGTAAACGGAGCGCGTTGTTCAGTTGGTTGTTCGCGCTGTTCGCATTTGTGATCTGGGCAATGTGGGATATGTACGCGTGGGGCTACAAATACGGCCACAACCTGGATCCGCATGCGGCGATACAAGTGGAAGGCATGGCCTATCAACCACCCTTGTTGGGGCACAAGAAACTACTCAACTTCGATGCGTGGTCAACGCCGGATCAAGGTGGCTGGGTACTTTTCGGGGTGATCGCAGTAGCGGTCCTTGTCTACCTGCACGACCATTGGGTACATCACAGAGCGAAGAAGAAATTGAAAGTTGCGAACCCATGATGAAGGCGATCATCCTGTCCATGCTCACACTTCTCGCAGCGTGCGGGGTGAGCCAACCGAACATCGACTGGGGCAAGGCCGAATGTTCCCATTGCCGTATGAATGTGATGGACCAGCAGTACGGTGCAGTTATTGTCACAACCAAGGGCCGGCAGTACACATTCGATGCTGTAGAGTGCATGGTGCATTTCGTATACGGCGGCGCTGGGGCGGAAAACGACGTGGCCACTTATTTCGTGGCGGACCACGCGCATCCTGGCGTTCTGATCGACGCCACCAAAGCCAGCTACTTACACGCGGCAGACCTTCGCAGCCCTATGGGTGGGAATTGCGCAGCCTTCGCAACCATAGCCGATCGTGACGCAGCAGCCATCTTGCACAACGGAGAACTCCTGGATTGGGAAGGTGTGAAAAGGTTGCTCGCGAAGAACTGAGATGCTACGGCTCGCGACCACGTTGTTCGTTGTTGCCGGCATGTGGCAAGTCACCCAAGCCCGAACGTGGGAGGTGCGGCCAGCGCAGAACGCTCATCCGCTGCGCGATGCCATTGCGGCCGCCGGAGCAGGCGACACGGTGCACGTGCACGCAGGGACCTACCGCGAAGGTGTGATCCACCTCGATAGATCGATCGTTCTGTCCGGGATCGACCGCCCATTGATCGATGGAGAAGGCGCGGGAGATGTGATCATCGTAAGCGCATCGCATGTAACGATCGAAGGGATCGAAGTACGCGGAACACAGGTGAGCAATATGAACGATAATGCGGGTATCCGTGCGGATGAATGCCAATTCCTCGTTGTGCGCAACGTGCGCGTGATCGATTGTTTCTTCGGCATCCATCTCGCGGGTGTGACCAGTTCACTGATCGAGGGGAATGAAGTGTTCGGCCGTATCGATGAGGAGGAGGATCGCAAGGCCAACGGTATCCATCTGTGGAAGTGCTCGCGCGATACGGTGCGCAACAACCATGTTTCAGGTCACCGTGATGGCATCTATTTCGAGTTCGTGCAGGACAGCCGCGCGGACGGGAACACCAGTGAAGACAACGCGCGTTACGGGCTGCATTTCATGTTCAGCCATCACGATCACTACACGCACAATGAGTTCCGCGATAACGGTGCGGGCGTGGCCGTGATGTTCAGCCACGATGTGGAGATGAGCGACAACCGTTTCCTGCGCAACCGCGGAGCGAGCGCATATGGACTGTTACTGAAAGAGATCAACGATGTCACGATGGAGCGGAACGAATTCCGAGATAACACCTCGGGCCTCTTCATGGACGGATGCAATCGGGTGGTGGCCACTGATAACACGTTCATCAGCAACGGCTGGGCCTTGCGTATGTTCGCGAACACCATGAGCACCACGTTCCAAGGGAACAGCTTCACGGGCAACACCTTCGATGTGACCACCAACGGCGACATGGCCGCGAACACCGTGGACGGCAACTACTGGGACCGCTATCGCGGATATGACCTGGACCGCAATGGCACCGGTGATGTCCCTCACCGGCCATTGAGTTTGTTCGCATCCCTGTTGGAACGCACGCCGTACGCAGTGATCCTGTCTCGCAGCTTGTTGGTGCAATTGCTCGATGTTGTTGAGCGCTTGTTGCCATCGGTTTCATCCGTATCGTTGGTGGACGAACATCCCCTGATGCACCAACCTAATGATGGAGACGATAGCCATTCATGACCTTGCCAAGCGCTACGGGAAGCTGTGGGCATTGCAAGGTGTGAACGCTTCGTTCCACGCTGGCGAAACCGTTGCGGTGATCGGCCCCAACGGTTCGGGGAAAAGCACGCTGATAAAGATCCTGCTGGGCTTGGTGCGCGCTACACGCGGGCACATCGATGTGCTCGGCATGCGCGCAGGCGGCGATCCGGCAAGTCGCGAGCGCATCGGCTATATGGCACAAGTGGCAAGGTATCCCGAGCAGTTGCGGATCTGTGATCTGCTGGATATGATGCGTGATGTCCGGGGGCTTTCTGATGACCAGCTCGACGACACCTTGGTGCATGAACTCGGCCTCGATACCCAACTCGATAAACGCATGGGTGCGCTCTCCGGTGGCACACGACAAAAGGTGAGCGCGGTGCTCGCGTTCCGCACAAAGCCGCAAGTGCTCGTGTTGGATGAACCCACTGCAGGCCTCGACCCGGGATCGTCAGCGCGCTTGATCGCCGAGGTACGCAGCGCCCGCGAACGGGGATGCACTGTGCTGATCACCTCCCACCTCATGGACGAGGTGGGACACGTTGCCGATCGTGTGGCCTACCTCAGCGAAGGTCAGTTGCGCTTCATCCTTCCCCCTTCCGAGATACTCGGGTCCACGGGCACGGATCGACTTTCACAAGGCATCGCGACGTTGCTTCGAACACCGGTCGCGTAATGTGGAAGGTGTGCAAATACACGTTGATCGATCTGGCGCGCAACCGCTTCATGCTGGTGTATACGCTGCTATTGCTGGCCATCTCGTGGGGGCTTTTCGTGCTGGAAGGTGATGCCATCAAAGGCCTGCTCGCACTGGAACAAGTGGTGCTCGCCTTGGTGCCGCTGATCGCCGTGGTGTTCACCGTTACGTACTTCCACAACCTGTCCGACTTCACCGAACTGCTCGCCGTTCAGCCGCTCCGTCGCCGTTCCATTCTCCTGGGTCAGCTCCTGGCATTGGGCATCGCGATGCTCGTGGCGTTGGTCGTGGGCATGTACCTACCGATCGCGGTGTTCGCCCCGTTCGACATCGGTGGCGTGTTGATGCTCTGCGCCGCGATGCTCACACTGAGCTTCGTTTCCATCGGTGCGCTCATCGCCATGAAGAATCGTGATAAAGCCCGTGCGGTGGGTTTTGGTCTCGCTGTTTGGGCAGTGATGGTGATCGTATACGACGCGCTCCTCTTGTGGGCAATGCTGGCCTTCGGCGACAGGCCGATCGAACCGTTCGTAGTTCCCATCGCGGCCCTTAACCCCATCGATCTGGCGCGCATCATGGTGATGTTGAAAGTGGATCTGGCCGCCATGATGGGGTACAGCGGAGCGGTGTACAAACAATACCTCGGCAGCGTTGGCGGGATCATGATGGCTGCGGGTGCGTTGATGCTTTGGGTGATCGTTCCAGCGTGGTGGTCTTTGCGCGCTTTCGATCGAAAGGACCTCTGATCCATCGGCAGGTGCCGAAAAATGAACCATAAGAAAGCGCGCAACTGACGATCATCATGTTCGATGCGGTTATTAACGGACAATATTGTCCGCAGAACGAACAAACAAGAACACATGAAAACTTTCGGTCGATCTTTTTACTGGTTCGCGCCTTTGTTCGCGACCGCATTCTTGATCTCTTGTGGGGGTGGCGGAGCCGCTCCGAGCGGTGAAGCTTCACCAGCTCCTGCTGCGGCGAACGCACCGGGTGGCGGGCAATCCACCGTAAAGGATGATCTGTCGCAGAAGAACGTGGTGGGTGTAGCCGTTGGTTCGCCGGACCATACCACGTTGGTAGCTGCGGTAACTGCTGCTGAGTTGGTGGATGCCTTGTCCAACGCGGGTCCCTTCACCGTCTTCGCACCTACGAATGCGGCCTTCGCAGCACTTCCTGCTGGAACTGTGGACGGCCTGTTGAAGCCCGAGAAGAAAGCCGACTTGCAGAACATCCTGCAATACCATGTGGCTGTGGGCGTGTTCAAACCGGAGATGATGCAGAACGGGCAACCGTTAGGCATGGTGAACGGCGACAATGTGAAGTTCACCGTGAAGGACGGCAAAGTGATGATTAATGACGCGAACATCGTGGCCGTAGTGCCCGCAAGCAATGGTCTGGTGTGCGTGATCGATAAAGTGCTCCTGCCTCCAGCGCCCGCACAGTGATCAACCGGAACACCATTGGCTCCAACTTGATCGGAGCATGGTGAAAGTCAGCGAAGGCGTCCGCAAGGGCGCTTTCGTTGTTGAAGCCCTCGAAGCAGGTCCCGTGAAACTCAGCGTTGCATGAAGGTGGATCCCTCTTTCAGGCCGAGGCTCAACTCCTCGATACTCGTGCCCTCCAACATGCGCCGAAGATCTTTGCGCACCTGCAGGAAATGATCGTGCAACGGGCAAGGCCGCTTATCGGAACACTCCTTCAACCCCAATCCGCAGCCGGTATAAATGGCATCACCATCAATGGCCTTTACCACGTGGCTCAGTTTCACCTTTAGTGCTTTGGCCGTTGGCAACGAGAAGCCGCCGTTCGGCCCCTTCATGGAATCGATGAGCCCCGCTTTCGACAACTGCTGAAGCACTTTGGCCGTGAATGCCTGGGGCGAATCGGTCTTCGATGCGATCTCGGTCAGCGTGAGCCGTTCGCCTTTTTCGGAACACGCTGCCAAGCAGATCATTGCTCGGATAGCGTACTCGCAGGCTTTGGAAAACACAGTGGTGGGTTTGTGGGTGCGAAACTATTGCCGTTCGGAAGTAGTGAAGCATCAGCGAACGATCAAGCATTGGTCAAGTAGGGATGGAACCAGTGTTCGCGGATGTACAACTGGACAAACCTGACAAAAGTCATCTTTCTGCATGACCAACCTCAGGCTTCATGCCCCGGCCGCTCGGCAGTTTCGCAGCGCAAGCCCCGGACCTGATGAGCGTCATCTTTCTATTGATCACAGCCAGCACGTTCGTTGCGGGCATTTTCCTGGTGGCCTTTGTGTGGGCCATACGCAGTGGGCAATACGAGGATGACCGATCCCCCGCCGTCCGCCTTTTTTCAGACGATAGCATACAGCCACCAACCACGTGAGGCCATGATGGAACGTTTCCAGTACGACAACCGCATCGTGAAGAATTTCCTCTTCGCGACCGTGCTCTGGGGTGCGGTGGGCATGTTGGTGGGTTTGATCATCGCGTTGGAAATGGTGGTGCAAGGCACCAGTCCCGATGTATGGTATTACTGGCTGGTGCGCCCCCTTATCTGGTTGAGCGAGCAGCAGTGGTTCACCTTCGGCAGGCTTCGTCCGTTGCATACCAATGCGGTCATTTTCGCCTTCGTGGGCAACGGCATGTTCGCGGGTGTGTACTACAGCGCGCAACGGTTGCTGAAGACGCGCATGTTCAAAGATTGGCTCAGCAATTTGCACTTCTGGAGCTGGCAGATGATCATTGTGAGCGCGGCGATCACCCTGCCATTGGGCATTACCACCGGCAAGGAGTACGCGGAACTGGAATGGCCCCAGGATATCGCCATTACGCTGGCGTGGGTGGTGTTCGGGATCAACCTGATGGGCACCATCATCAAGCGGCGCGAGCGGCATTTGTACGTGGCCATCTGGTTCTACATCGCTACATGGGTAACAGTAGCCATGCTGCATATCGTGAACAGTGTGGAGCTGCCGGTAAGCCTCTTCAAGAGCTATAGTTATTACGCTGGCGTGCAGGATGCCTTGGTGCAATGGTGGTACGGACACAACGCGGTGGCGTTCTTCCTGACCACGCCGTACTTGGGCGTGATGTACTACTTCCTGCCGAAGGCCGCGAACCGGCCCGTGTACAGCTATCGGCTCAGCATCATCCACTTCTGGGCGCTCATCTTCCTCTACATCTGGGCGGGTCCGCACCACTTGCTCTACAGCTCATTGCCCGACTGGGCGCAGAACCTGGGTACGGTGTTCAGCATCATGCTCATCGCACCCAGTTGGGGTGGCATGCTCAACGGGTTGCTCACGTTGCGAGGCGCGTGGGACCGCGTGCGGGAAGATGCGGTGCTGAAATTCTATGTGGTGGCGATCACGTGCTATGGCATGGCCACGCTGGAAGGCCCGTTGTTGAGCACCAAGTTCTTCAACAGCATCAGCCACTTCACCGACTGGACGATCGCGCACGTGCATGTGGGCGCGCTCGGCTGGAACGGCTTCCTCACGTTCGGTATGATCTACTGGCTGATCCCGCGCCTGTTCGGCAAGCAGATGCATTCACGCGGGTTGATGAATTTCCACTTCTGGATCGGCACGCTCGGCATCATCTTCTACACTATCCCCTTGTACTTCGCTGGGTTCACGCAGAGCCTGATGTGGAAGCAGTTCACACCGGACGGATACTTGGCCTACGCCAACTTCCTGGATACCGTGATCCAGATCAAATACGCCTATTGGCTGCGAAGCTTGGGTGGTACGCTCTACCTCGTCGGCGTGTTCGTGATGGTGTACAACGTATGGAAGACCGTTGCTGCCGGCAAGCTGATCGCGAACGAAGATGCTGAAGCCATGCCGATGGAGAAGGAACCGGAACACGTTGGTGCTCATTGGCACCGATGGATCGAACGCCGACCCATCCAGATGCTGGTGTTCAGTTTGGTGGTGGTGGGTATTGGGGGTATCGTGGAACTGGTGCCGACTTTCCTGTTGCAGAGCAACGTGCCCACGATCAAGAGCGTGCATCCCTACACACCGCTCGAACTGCAAGGCCGGGACATCTATGTGCGCGAAGGCTGCTACACCTGCCACTCGCAGATGGTGCGCCCCTTCCGCAGCGAGACCGAACGCTATGGCGAATACAGCAAGGCGGGTGAATTCGTGTACGACCATCCGTTCCAATGGGGTAGCAAACGCACAGGGCCGGATCTGTTGCGGGTAGGTGGCAAGTACCAGAACAGTTGGCATTTCTACCACATGATCAATCCCGGTGAATTCGTAAAGGGCAGCATCATGCCTCCGTATGCCCACCTCTACGAACAATGGATCGATACGGGCAGCACACCGATGAAGATCGCGGCCATGCGCACCCTCGGCGTTCCGTATCCCGAAGGCTTCGAGCAGCAGGCAAGCGCCAACCTGAGCGCACAAGCACAAGGCATCGCGGACGATCTGAAGGTAGGCGGCATCGAGATCGAAAAAGAGAAAGAGATCATCGCGATGATCGCCTATCTGCAACGGCTAGGTACTGACATCAAACCCAAAGCCGCACCAGCGGCCGCCACCAAATAACCTGAACGATGCTGTGGTTCATCTCACACTCCATCACCGGTATCGACAACTTGGCCATTTGGCCCACACTCGGTTTCGTGCTGCTGTTCTCCTTCTTCATCGGTGTGCTCGTGTGGGTCTTTACCGTTGATCACCGCCACTTGGACCAGATGGCCCGAACGCCTTTGAACGACACACCTGGAAACGAAGAGCTATGAAGCGCCATACGCTACACCGCATCACAGGGTCGGCAGTTGCCGTTTTATTGGCGCATGTCATGGTGAACGCCCAGGGCACGGCGCCCGCGGCCACCCAAGCCGCAGAAGGAATTGGTTCGATGAGTGTGAACGTTGCGCTCATTGGCTTGGCCGTGTTCCAAGTGATCGTGATAATGTCCATGAGCAGCATCATGCGCACGCTTGGGTCACCAGGGAAATTCTGGACGGAAGCACGCAAGCGCACCGGCATGATGGTCTTGCTGACCAGCATAGCCGTTCACGCCAATGCGATGTCCGCGAACGGTGAACACTTCACCACCACCACGCTGTTCTGGTGGCTGGTGGTAACGAACGTTTTTCTCGCCGTGGTGATGGTGGCACAGATGAACCTGTTGCGCTTCCTCACCAAAACGATCCTGAACAAGCCGGAACCCGTGGTGGTCTTCGACCCGGCCGTTGAACCATGGGAAGATCGCGTTTGGAGAAAGTTGACCAACCGTGTGCCCGTTGAGCGCGAGACGGACATTTTGTTGGACCACAACTACGACGGCATCCGCGAACTGGACAACGTACTGCCGCCTTGGTGGCTGTGGTTGTTCTACGGTACGATCCTCTGGAGCATCGTCTTCATGGCGAACCATTATGTGTTCAACATCTGGCCCGATCAAGATGTCGAATACAAACAGGAGATGGCCCAAGCCAAGGCGGATGTCGCCGCGTATCAAGCGCAGTTCAAGAACCTGGTGAACGAGGATAATGTGACGTTGTTGACCGACGCGGGTTCCATCGCCGCAGGCAACCGGGAATTCCAGGAGTATTGTGTTGCTTGCCATGGAACAGGCTTGGAGGGCAAGGAAGGTCTTGGCCCTAACCTCACCGACGCGTATTGGAAACATGGCGGCGGCATCAAGAACGTGTTCCGCACGATCGCCTACGGCGTTCCGGAAAAGGGCATGATCAGTTGGAAAACGCAACTGAAACCGATCGAGATACAGCACCTCGCCAGCTACATCCTCAGCCTTCAGGGAAGCAACCCACCGAACGCCAAAGCACCCGAGGGTGACCTTTGGAAAGAGGAAGTTCTACCTACTGATACAACAGCGGTGAAGAGCGACAGTACCAAGCTCGCTGCCATAGCACCGTGATCCCCAAGCCACCAGCGATCACCAAGCGGGACGAGCAATTCCGTGACTCCATCGCAACGGTGGACAAGCATGGGAAGCGCGTTTGGATCTATCCGAAGAAAGTCTCAGGGAAATTCTGGAACTGGCGCAAGCTGTTCGGATATACGCTCTTAGTCATGCTTATGCTGGGTCCTTGGATCCGCATTGCAGGCGAGCCGTTGTTGCAGTTGGATGTGATCGACCGTCGGTTCGTTATCCTGGGTCGTACGTTCTGGCCACAGGACATCCATCTCTTCGTTATCGGCTTCATCACGTTCATTGTTTTCGTTGCGCTATTCACTGTGGCCTTTGGGCGATTGTTCTGCGGCTGGGCCTGCCCGCAAACCATTTTTATGGAACTGGTGTACCGTCGCATCGAGTACTGGGTGGAAGGGGACTGGAAGCAACAACAAGCGCTCAACAAGGGACCTTGGTCCGGTGAACGGATCTGGAAGAAGACGTTGAAACACGTCCTTTTCTTCGGTGTGGCCTTCGTGATCGGAAATACCTTCCTCGCCTACTTGATCGGAACGGACCGGCTGATCGATATCATCACCGTTTCGCCCAATACGCATTGGAGCGGCTTTGTGGCGGTCCTTGGTTTCAGTGGCGTGTTCTATGGGGTGTTCGCATTCTTGCGAGAACAGGTATGCACCACGATCTGCCCATATGGCCGCTTACAAGGCGTGCTGCTCGATCGGCACAGCACCGTGATCGCGTACGACCACATGCGCGGCGAATCGCGTGGTCTGTTCAAGAAGAACGAGGATCGGGCTGCCGTGGGCAAGGGTGACTGCATCGACTGCAAGGCCTGTGTGCATGTGTGCCCTACGGGCATCGACATCCGGAACGGCACCCAGCTGGAATGCGTGAACTGCACCGCATGCATAGACGCCTGTGACCACATGATGACCGGCGTTGGCCTTCCCACCGGACTTATCCGTTTCGCCAGTGAGCGCGAGATCGCCGACAAGAAACCGTGGAGATACACCCCGCGCATGAAAGGCTACAGCGTTGTACTTACTGCTTTGGTGGGCATCCTGTTGCTCTTGATCCTTACGCGTAGCGATGTGGAAACCACCGTGCTGCGCACCCCTGGCACCTTGTTCCAAAGGCGGGATGATGGCCGCATCAGCAACATTTACGCGTACAAAGTGGTGAACAAGACCTCGCGCGAAATGCCGATCCGTTTCGAATTGATCGGCAGCAAGGGTGAGGTGACTTTGGTAGGGGCTGCACGCGAATTGGGTAAAGCGGAGCTGATCGAAGGAGAGCTTTTCATCATCCTCGACAAGGCCGACGTGCATGGCTATACCACCGAATTGAATGTGGGTATCTTCAGCGGGGATAAATTGATCGATCAAGTGCGTACTTCGTTCGTAGGACCCATTACCAAGGCATCATGAAACTGAACTGGGGAACCGGGCTCGCTGCTGTGCTGATCGCCTTTGTGGTGATGATGGGCTGGTTCGCCATGCGCGCCTTGAACAACCCTTCCCCACTGGTTGCGGAAGACTACTACAAGGAGGAACTGGCGTACCAGGCCGATATCGACAAATTGAGCAACGCGCTGCGCTCCGGGGAGGAGGTGGTCGTTACGGAAGGCGCCGGCAGCCTGTCACTCCAATTCCCTACCAGGAAGAGCAGAGCACCGATCACCGGTACGCTGCACTTGATGCGACCTTCCACGGAACTCGGTGATCTCACTGTAGATGTATCTGCTGATAGCGCTGGTCTGTTCGCTTTGGCAACACACGACTTGATCAAAGGCGTGTACCGCATGCGGCTGGATTGGAAGATGGACGGCGAAGAAAGGCTGACCGAAAAACGGATCTTTGTGCGATGACGGCGTGGATCCCTGCGGCATTGGTACTTGGTTTTGCTAGCAGCGGCCATTGCTTGGGGATGTGTGGGCCGATCGCATTGGCGGTGCCTTCTCCTGGAACGGGATGGCGATCCCGATTTACCAGCACGCTTCTCCTGAACAGCGGCCGGCTGGCGACCTACACGCTTTTGGGTGCAGCCTTCGGTGCGTTCGGAAAAGGCTTGCAACTCGTCGGACTCCAGCAAACAGTTTCGATCCTTGCCGGTGCGTTGATCCTTCTCTCTGTGTTGGTGCCGGGCCTATTGGAACGTTGGAGCCCGACAGGTCATCTATCACTGATGATCGCTCGTTTCCGTGGCGTGTTGGGTCGCAACTTGAAACGCACCGAACCGGAAGCGCTGTTCGCAACGGGTCTTCTGAACGGCCTGCTTCCTTGCGGTATGGTGTATGCGGCCGCTGTGGGTGCCACGGCGATGGGCGCTGTTTCACAAGGTGCTTTGTTCATGGCCCTGTTCGGGCTCGGTACATGGCCAGCCTTGATCGCTCTCAGAATGAGTGGTCACTTGATCGGTGGTGGCGGTCGTACTTTGCTGCGCAGGATGTCTCCAGTGGTGGTATCGGCATTAGGAATATTGATGATCTTGCGTGGCTTGGAACTGGGGATCCCGATGGTGAGCCCTCCACCAGATACGGTACCCGCACAAGCCACCGTGTGCCCTTGAACAACAACTTCTGAACCGAACTGAAACCGACCAACCATGAACACCGCAACACAAAAACATGTGCACATCGCTGATCTGCACAACGACCACAAACTGTGGTTGAACTCGTTGTCCTTTTACAAGGAAGAGATCACCATCCTGGAACATCGGATGGAAGAGATCGCACAGCGGAACACCGGAACCGATGTGATGGCGGAACTGGAGCACTTCCAGAACCAATACATCCGGCAACGCGAAGTGATCGATGAACTTCGGCACGAGTTGAAGCAGCACGAGAACCAATTGGAGAAGGAAGTGCGCGAGCACCCGATCGCCGTGGACCATCGCCTGTTCGCTGACCACACCGAACACCGGGAAGAGATGGCCACGTTCGAAAAGCTCTACCGCGAACTCAAGCACGAGTTCACGCAGTGGTTGACCAAGCGGATGTGATCGTGCATTGTGGTTGATGGGTCGGATACCTTTCCGGAATGTCGATCGAATTCATCCTGTACGTCGCTGACCAGTCGCGGAGCGCGCGTTTGTATACTGAGCTGTTGGGCCAGGTACCGTCATTGGACGTGCTCGGCATGACCGAATTCACCTTGCCGGGCGGATGCAAACTGGGACTGATGCCTGAGGCTGGCATTGCGCGGATCATCTGTGGGCCTATGCCACATCCATCAGCAGCCAACGGAGTTCCGCGTTGCGAGATCTATTTGCTTGTGGAGGATCTGCCAGCTGCTTGTGCGCGTGCAACTCGTGCTGGTGCGCAATTGGTGAACGCGCTATCCGATCGGGACTGGGGGCATCGGGTGGCCTACTACGCCGACGATGACGGACACATCATCGCACTAGCTGGAACTATTGCCTGAGTACTTTACTTGTCCGTGTATTCCATCACGAGCAACGGAAGATCGATGCTGCGAGAGAGTTCTTTCGCCGTGCTCGGGTGGAACAAACGACCGATCAACCCGATGTGGCGGTGCAGTACAGCGACCATGTCCACCTTCTGGTGCCGAGCGATCCTGTCCAGTCCGTTGATCACATCTTCGCCATGCGCGTTCTGAAAACTGTGCTTGGTTCCTTCAAGCGCTAGCTTATAAACCCCATCACTCCAATGGGAAGCCGTGGCAGCAACCTCGATCTCTACATGAGCCACCAATATTTCTGCATTGTTCGCTAGTGCTATCTGTTTCAGTATGGTCAGTTGGGAAGGCAGAATGTCATCGTGATCATCGGCCAACAGGATCCGTTCCACCTTTTTCAATGCCGCCGTTTCTGGAACAGCCAGTACTGGAACGTGGCTGCGGTTGATCAACCTGGTCGTATTGCTTCCGAAGAACGCTGAACCGCCTTTACCGCGCTTCCCCATCACAACAAGTTGGCATCCCGCACTTGCGGCGATCTCGTTCACCACGGATTCCAAAAATCCATAACGGACCTCTTGCTTCACACCTTCCACGCCTGTGCGTGAGTTCAGCCTCGTTGTGAAATCCTGCAGACCTTCTTCCGATACCACCATCATTTCGCGCGCCATGCTCGGCATTACCGGGTCTGCCACACTCACATCGATGTATGTGTGCAAGAGAACGAACGAGTTGCCTTTCGCACCGAAGAGCTTCACAGCATACTCCGCTGCGTGCATCGAATTGTCGCTGAAATCTGTGGGGATAAGGATATTCGCCATGGGAACAAGTGAACTGTGCTAAGCTGTGGGTGAATCTGTTGTTGCGTTCGTGACCTCCTCTGAACCGTTGATCAATCCTCCCCGTGTATCCGGCCAACCGCACAACTCACGTACGACTTCGCCTTCTCGATAATTCCGCCTGTTCCATGTTCCGGATAGCCCAACGATAGCAACGCGCTCGCGATCTCCACACGCGACGAAGCGCCATCATTGGAGAGGTTCACTGTGCCGGCTTCCGGATCCACGAACACACCACTCACACCGGGCAACTCTGCCAAACGGTTACGAATACTGGTTGCGCAGCCTTCGCATTTCAAATTGTCAACATGGAAGATCAACTCGGACATGGTGTATCAGATTTGACCCAAAGGTCTTATGGTTAGTGAACGAAAACCCTGATCAATGTCCTTCGCAGAACTGACGAACGTCAGGAAAAGAGCTTGATCACCCCGATACGTTTGCCAAGCACGATCGGTGTGTGTTTCCACTATGCTATCCGCTCCCATCAATACCATCCGCGAGCTGGTGCAGGAACTTCACCGGCATCCGAATACCGCTGGCTTTGCGGGCATCCTTGCGCGATATGCAGTGCCAACGCGGGACCTTGAACCCTACTTCCGCTGGAACGGTCGGCACTACACGCGCACATGCATCCATCGGAACAACGAGTTCGAGTTGCTGGTGATCTGCTATGAACCAGGCCAGGGCACAAGTATTCATGACTATGATAGTCAAACGGCGTGGATCCATCCTGTGATCGGCGAAGTGGTGGAGGAGCGGTACACCAAAGTCCCTGAGGGCATCAAGCGTTCTCGTGAACTCCATCTGCATCCGGGTACCGATGATTCGCTTACGAACGGTAACGCTATTCACCGCTTCACCAACCGCGGGCCGGAGCGTGCTGTTACGTTGAACCTGTATGCGAAACCCATGAGCAAGTGGCGCGTGTACGATGAGGGTACCGGCAGGGTCTCTATCGCACCCGCCGGTCCACCACGAT
>JANNYL010000450.1:0-3585 GCA_031410075.1 Flavobacteriales bacterium | reverse complement strand
CATCTTCTGGCCGTTGATGAGGTAGTGCTTGCCATCGGGCGTGAGCACTGCCTTCGTCTTGCCGCTGTTCGCGTCGCTGCCGCTGCTGGGTTCGGTGAGGCAGTAGCAGGCCTTCCATTCGCCGGTGGACAGCTTCGGGATGTACTTCGCTTTCTGCTCCGCATTGCCGTAGTAGAGCGTGGGCAGGGTGCCGATGCCGGTATGCGCCGCCATCGCCACGCTGTAGCTATGGCCCGCGCCGGTCTTCTCCGTCACCAGCATGTTGGTCACGAAGTCCTTGCCGAAGCCGCCGTATTCCTCGGGGATCGAAATGCCCAGCAGTCCCAACTCGCCGGCCTTCACCAGGATGCTCTGCATCAACCCTTCCTCCTGGTGGTCGATGCGCTCCAGGTTGGGCCACACCTCCGCTGCGAGGAAGTCGACGGCCGTCTGCGCGATCATGCGTTGTTCCTCGTTGAACTCCTCCGGAATGAAGATGTCCTGCGGGTTGCTCGCGCGGATCAGGAATTCGCCGCCCTGAAGGGCATTGCCCACTTTAGTGGTGCCTTGCGACTTGGTCTCGGTGCTCATGGGTTCTGTTGGCTATGAACGTTCAACGGACGCTATGGGATCCTTGTTCGCCCTAAAGGTATGCACGCATAAGGATATGGCGAAGAACGCGCGAGCAGCGTTGCACCACCGAGTGCAATGCTTGGCCCGGAATAGGGGTGAGCCTCAACGTGCACTCCCGTCCTATAAGCTGCGCTGGTGCTGGCTGGTACGAGGCTCGCGACCCGAAGGTCAGGGTTTGGGCAATGCCGGTGTTCTTCCCGCGCCCGGTCTCCAGAACAGACCGATGCTGCCGCCAATGCCACCATAGCGCAGGCCGGTTAGTGGGCCCTCGGTCACGAGGTCGGTGATGTGGCCTTTGATGAAAGGCATAAGGCCTATGCTCCAGTGTTGGTTAAGGCCGTACTTGATACAAGGTCGCAAGAGATAGCCCACGGTGATGCTCCTGAAGGTCTCATCCGCCACTGCAACCGGCCCGACTTCGTTCCTTACGGGATAGCTGCCCGCGCGTGAGGTGAGGAGACCGAGGTAAACGCCGCCTTGAGCGCCGATCGACCAGCGGCCGAACGCGTGCTCGTATCCCACCAGCAGCGGCACTTCCACATAGCTCGTGCGAAGCAGGCTTTCTGATTCACTGCCCGGTGAGATCGTCGTGTCATTGAGGATGATGATGGCGACCGTGTCTCCCACGAAGATCTGTTGAGTGGAGTCGACCATGGAACTATCCGCGATGATGTACGTGGTGGAAGAGGTCACGTTTTGCGTGTCCGGGGACCGCGCGGAGGCTGTCTCGCCATATGTGCTATAGTGCACGCCTGCCGCTACCGATGCCCTTCCGAACTTGAGGGCATACTCCAGCCCGAACGTGGCCAGCGTGCTGGGTGAGAGAGAGCTACGAGCAGGCAGGTCGCTATCGGTCCGGTTGGATGTAGTGTGCGCCAGCCCGCCGAAGAGGTGGAACTCGGCCTGTGGTCGGTTCACCACGGGTGTGGGTTGTGTAGGCGGCGGAACGGCGGTGATGGCGCTGTCCTGCGCGGACGCGCTGTTGGCAATACTGTCCGTGGTCGCCGTTGGGGTGTTCACGGTGCGGCTTGTATCCGATGGGATCGTGAGGGCTGGATCAAGACTTCTGGCTGGATCGATGCTCCTTGTTCCGGTATCGGACTGTGTTGGCACGTTGGCGTTGCCGGCAGCACCTGCTTCTGGATCATGCGTTGCCGGACGCTCGTTCGCGTTCGATCTGTCGGTTAGGGAGTGGTCATCTGCTGACGCTGCCGCTCGCTCCCCTACGTCGTTGCCGTTGCTGCTTTCCGTGTGTTCTGGTTCCCCCGCGGTACCCGGTGACTGCTCTTTGCTGAACGTTGGATCGTTCGTACTGGATGGTGCGTTGCTTGATGTTGAAGTAGGTGTGGTGCGTGTGTCGCGCTTCATCTGTGGAGAGCTGGATCCCTTTTCCGTGGTATCCGTGGATCGCGCCATGCTGCCTGATGTGGCAGGTTTTTTCTGCTCGCTCGTTGATCGACGCGAGGCGGTTATTGGGGCCGTGGCGTTCTTCGGCGCTGCTGTTCGCGCCGTCACCGGATCAGTCCCCGCAGCGGGAGTAAGTGTGGCATCACCGTTCGTTGATCCCGTTACACTGGAGCCAGGTGCTGATGGTGTGGCTATCGGGCTGTTGTTCTCTGGGTTTCCATTTTTTTCAGCGGCCATGCTGGTGCGAGGCATGTAGTCCACTTGGGCGCTTGATGATGTGCCGGTGGAAGTCCCGTTCAACCCGCTCGTGTCAACGCTAGGAGTTGTCCGCTCGGTGCGTTGATCGTCGTCGGTCGATCCGGCGCTCAACACGCGCGAAGCGATATAGCCAGCCACGAGAACGACCGCGATGAACGCCCCCGGCTTGAACCAACGGCCCAAGCGCCCACCGGCCCGCTGATCGAGCAGGGCCTGCGCCTCCGCCAGCTCGCTCGCCGATGGCTCGAACGGCCGGTCACGCAGTTTCTCGCGGAATAGGCGGTCTATCTCTTGGTCGCTCATATGGTTGCCATATTGTTCACCTTGGCCTTGAAATCCAACAGCATTTCCTGCAAGCGGGATCGGGCATGGCTCACATGCCATTTGGACGTGCCTTCCGAAATGCCGAGCAGGTCAGCGATCTCCCTATGGGCCCAACCATCGATGGCGAAGAGGTTGAAGACCTTGCGTGACATGTCCGGTAAACGGTCCAGCATGTGTTGGAGTTCTTCCGCGTGGATTATGCTCTCAACGCCGTTCAGGTCCTGTGCGGGTTGGTGTTGGGCTTCTTCCAGGTCGGCCATGGCGGTAGGGGTGTTGAAGGATCGGCGGTCGCGGTGGTCGTTGATCACGGTGTTGATGGTGATGCGGCGGCACCAAGTTTCGAAAGGGACTTCGGGTCTGCGTTTGTTCAGGTTGTCCAGCACTTTCAGGTAAGCGGCGTTCACCAAGCCTTGCGCCAACTGATGGTCCTTTTCATACCGTCGTGTGATGGACATCAAGGTTCCATAGAGCACACGGTAGAGCTCGAACTGCGCTTTGCGATCCTTTCGGGCGCATCGCTCCAACAGTGCGGGGTCTACCGTTTTCATGCTTGGTAAAGATGGGGCCCGCACCCCGTTGGAGGATGCGGGCCCATCTTCATAGCTTGCTTAGTTCACCCGCACGAAACGGATCATCTGTTGTTCAGTATCTGTGCGCACTTGCAGGATGTAGGTGCCGTTCTCCAAACTTCTCACATCCAGTCCCAGGTTGTTCGTTCCGGTGCCGAGCATTCGCGGTTCGTTCAGGACCAACTTGCCCGCGATGTCCATCACGATGATCGTTGCTGCCGCGTTCACCTTCGAATCCAACCGCAGGTTGAGCAGGTCATGCACCGGGTTCAGGGCTACCGTCAGTTGGCTCAATGTGCTCACCTCTTCGATGCCGTCCGTGGTCTGCACGCATTCGCAGAACGTGCTCCATTGCCCAGTGAAGATCGTAGAGTCTTGCAAGAGCACTGTACAGCCGGTACCAGGCAGGTTAGGC
>JANNYL010000449.1:0-1544 GCA_031410075.1 Flavobacteriales bacterium | reverse complement strand
CGTGAGCAGTGACCAGAACATTGCCTTGTTCGGTACGGATGGGAGCTTGAAGTACAAGAAGTATTTCCCGGCACCGCGCGAAAGCGGCCTGATGCGCGCGCTGCTTTACGCCAACGCCGTGCGCGCGGCATACTACACCGCGGCCTTCGGATATACCAGCGCCGCTTTTGGTGCAGCGAGCCAGAACATCCAGGTGAGCGACGCGGGTTCAGCCGCGGGCAAGGAGATCACCGGCCAGATCTCGAACATCTACGGCGATGCTTCGTCCATGGCGATGGATTACACCAAGCAGTTCATGGCGCGCGCCAACGCACGATTCAAGGCCACCAGCAGTACCAGTGCGGTGCAGTTCATCCTCAGTGATGCTGGCAAACGCGAGTTCGTACTGATGCGGGTGAACAAGAAGGACGGTTCGCTCGGCGAGACGATCATGCTGGGCAAGGACAAGACGCCGATGTACGAGGTGGATGGCTTTGACAACGCTGTGTATCTCGTGAGCGGCGCGAACATCGCGGCTTACAAATAGGTCACGTGGCCAAGAACATCTTTGTTTTCCGCAGCCGCACGCCCACTGCTGCCATGGACTGTAACGCAAAAGAAGATCGCCGTGTCATCGTCCCTTGGTTTGGCATTCTTCATTTGAACATTATCTGAGGGCGGGAACCGCGGCGATCGGCTGAATAGCGCATAATGAAGTATCGGACCTGTATAGCGGAAGCCCGATGTTGGCGATCACCATTCTGCCTCGGGCAACTGCGACCTTCGCACACGGAGTCATTCAGTTGGATCAACACGAACTGTACACCATGAAACATCTTTTCACCCTTTTGCTCTGCATCGCCACCTTCAACAGCCAAGCACAATTGCAGAATGGCGGATTCGAGGACCTCAACTATGAAACCCTTCCCTACTATTGGAAATGAATCTCGGGGCCATTCGTCGTGGTGATCGGTGATCCGGATTCCGTCGCCTACCAAGGCGGACGATTCACATTGAACAGCACTGAAGTGCACAGTGGCCAATACGCCATGGAGATCGGAAACGGCTACAACTACACGACCAGCACCCCATACGTTGGTACGCTTGCGGCCAGCTACGATACCAACTTTTTCGGGGGCTTCCCCATCAACCAGGTGCTCCTCACCGAACGCCCACAGACTGTGAGGTTCTTCGCCGAGTATTTTCCCGAGGCGGATGATTCAGCCTTTGTGGAAGCACACGTGTATGACCTGGCCTACAATGAGATCGGCACAAGCATTCTCACGATCGGCGGAACAGTGGGCTCGTACTCCGAATTCGTAATGCCCATCACCTACAATTCAACCGAGCCAGCCGTCGCCATGAGCTTGTCTTTCCATACCTCCACCCCGACAGGAACCGCCTCGTTGAACACGCGACTTTTGGTGGACGACGTAACGGTTGAAAGCGTTGCGCAAAGCGTTGCGGATCTTGCGTTCGCCGAGGCTTTTGAACTGTATCCCAATCCTGCTGCGGATCGGATCACCATCACTGGGCCAGCCACTGTCATTGCGAACAGCGCGATC
>JANNYL010000448.1:0-7575 GCA_031410075.1 Flavobacteriales bacterium | reverse complement strand
ATTATCAGCCTCGACACCGAGAGCATCGATTACGGCACCATTCCCCAAGGCGGCGAGCCGAACCGTCACTTTACGGTGACCAACACAGGCGACGCGCCCTTGATCATTTCACAGTGCCAGGGATCCTGCGGTTGCACAGTACCCAAGTGCGACACAGCTCCGATCGCCCCCGGCGCGACATCAGTGGTGAATATCCACTATGATACAAATCGTGTTGGCGCCTTCACGAAAACAGTAACGGTATCCAGCAACGCCGTGAATTCTCCTAGCAAAGTGGTGAATATCCATGGCATTGTGGAAGCAGGAGCAACCCCAGCGGCAACGCCTGTGAAAGAAGCATCTCCAATGGCACCAGTAGCTACTCCAGAGAAGAAGTAGTGCATCGATCATCCATATCGACGGGCCGGCGTTCATTCGTCGGCCCGTTTTTTTTGCACTAAGAACTATCTGGTGTTCAGCGCGGTCCGTGGTCCGCTCCCTTTCCGTCCAGTTCCTCAGCCCGCTGAACGTCACCCAGACGCACCATCACGGGTATGGGAAACCACTGGTTCATCTTCACCTCGGCCTTGCAGAAAATACCGAGGTGTTGGTAGGAATAGGGAGAGGGCAAGGCAGATGTGCCCGAAATGGTGGACACTACGATTTGCCGGAAGTCAAGTAAAGGCGTGAAATAGGGCTCTGGTTCGATCGCAGCCCCGAATCCCGTCCATCGTACAAAAGGTTGATCATCCGGCTCCGACGAGACAACCAAAGGAATTTCTGCTTGCGCATTCACTGCTCCGCTAACCAAGCTGCAACAGACCGCGATCATACCTTGACCCATCCACCGAAGAAGCAGGGATGCGTTCATCACTTCTTCAATTCACCGATCACATCGGCATAGGTAACACCGAAATGGGAGGCGTGGTGCGCACATCGACCACCCCGGATGATCAGCGCTTGCGGCGATTCGTGGGTAACACCATACCACTCGGCGATCGCATTCGAAACACTGCGGAACTTCAGCAAGTCCAGATAATAGGCGGTGTAGTCCTCGTTATCGGCCGCCGTCCACGCGCGCTCCAAGCGGTCCAATGCGGCGCGGCTGATGCTGCAGGCGGTGCTGTGTTTGAAAAGCAGGATCGACTTGGTTTGCGAAGCTTGGTCGATGACATCGAATTGAGCGATATCCGTGAGCGGGGTCCAGTTCATGCGGGATAAAGGTCGCTTGTATTCAAGCGTCGCGGTTGAGTGTGAATGGTTCCTGTATGAGAGCACCTCACCGAACTAGCATCACCCGCTGTGCCGCGAAGCCATCAGCCGTTGCGACAGTGATCAAGTACATGCCAACAGGTAAGGCCGCAAGCTCGATCTGCTGTCGGCCGGGAGTAGTGATGATCTGTTCGCGCACCACAGCGCCTGTTCCATCAGTCACGGAGATACTAGTGGAGCCAGCACCAGTCGGTATATCCAACGTCACTTGATCAGAAGTGATGATGCATCGCGCGGCTACCTGGCTGGATGGGACCGCTGGCTCTTCCACGCCCACGCCACTTTGAGGGATGGCGAGTTTCACCAAGAACGCATCCGGATCCGTATCGCCATCTTCGAATTGGGCTGCGGTTTGTGGTGCGAACACGCCATCGCTGAAGTACAGGGTGCCGCCGAGGTAAGCTGCGCCGCTGCTGGAAGAAACAACGCGGGTCGCTTCAAGCTGCTCTCCTTGGCCGCCAGTGGCCCATTGCACCGATCCTGCGTTGTCCACTCCCAGCACGAAAGCTCCTTGGCTGTCCCACGAGTTCAACAACGTCGTGTCCGCAGCCTGCCAAGCCGTAGTTTCGAACCATCCGCATACCAGGCTGCTGCCATCGGCATTCACCGCTATGTCAGCAGCGTAGGCCGAATCGGCCGTCAGTGTGGCCCATTGGAATTGTCCGCTACCATTGGTCTTGGCAATGTAGGACAGCGGATGCCCGGTGGATGGTACGGAAAGGGTACCGAACATGGCTGGAGAACTCGATGACGTGCCGACGATGTACATGTTGCCCACCTCATCACCCCCGATCGCATTGACCATATCGACCCCAACGCCACCGATACTGCGCCCCCAAACCGCATTTCCTTGGGGAGAGAACTTGATGAGGAAACCATCCTGATCACCATTTCCCGCCGTAGCTACCGAGACACCGCCATACTGCAACGTTGAATTGAAGAACCAGCCGCCCAAGTATGGGTTGCCGAACGCATCGACCTCGACGCAGAAGGTCCGATGAGAACATTCACTGGTCGAATTCACAGCCCAAAGCACGGATCCTTGGGGTGACATCTTCACGAGAAAGGTCTGGTTGGCTCCGCTATCCTCAAGTACCTGTCCACCGATAGTCAAGGTCGAACTGCCGGAGTATCCAGTGAAGTAAATGTTGCCCGAAACATCCGTGCAGATGTCATCGACATACTCGGACGCAGAGCCGTACAAACCACCGGCACTCAACCCCCATAAAGGACTACCGCTCGGATTGAACTTCACTACGAAAAGATCCACGGATCCATTTCCGGTAAGACCCACATTACCGAACTGAAGGTCCGTCCCTCCGAAGCTTCCCCCCACGATCACATTGCCCGATTGGTCCACATCGATCGCGATTCCTTGGCATTGGCCTCCAGACTGGTTCGTCAATGCCCAAACCACGCTACCCGAAGGAGAGAACTTGGCTACAAAGATGTGCCGGATCCCAGCAGCACCATCCGACTCAAGCGTATAGGTGCCCAGGTCGATCTCCGTGCCATCAAAGTAGCCGGTTTGATAGACGTACCCGTTCTCATCGATCACCATATCACCTTGTTCATCCCGCTGGGACGCACTCCCTTCCGTAAGTGCCCAAACCCATTGCTGGGGTACAGCCGAAGACGCCAGAAAAACCAAGATGAATAGGAGTAAGGTGCGCATGCGAGCGGATGTTTGGTGGCATGAAAAGTAAGGTGAGCACCGGATCTTCCCGTGCTTGGTCGTGCAAATGCGCAGGTAGAGTATTCAACTGCTGCCGAGATAGCCGTTGTGCCTCTGTCCTATCGCGGCAAGGTGCCGGATATGATATAGGTATTGGAGATGTCATAGCGTGATGCCACAGGTGAAGGTCGAAGTGACAAGGCTACGGTGTGAAGTACGGCACCCTTTACACCTCACATCTCAGATACCCAAAATGGTGATATGTTACCACCGTGCCGGATGACAATTATTCTGTCAGTGACAACCGGAGCCGTTCTGTTCACCTTCAACTTATGCTTCGTGAATTAACCAACGCAATACCCGCCTCACGCGTTACCACCCCTCCGTCATTCCACGGAATAAGCGCAATGCCGTCGGCAGATGCGATCTTTCGGCCCAACCAGCCGACGATGGAACCTGACCCCACCCATGTTTCGGCGGCCGCGCATGAGATCACGGAAATGGCGGCGCTCGCGGCGCGCTTCGTGAATTCAACCTCACGACATGTATTCCTTACCGGCAAAGCAGGCACGGGTAAAACGACGTTCCTTCATCAACTTGCCGCCAGTACGCACAAGCGTTTCGTGATCCTGGCCCCCACGGGTATCGCAGCGCTCAACGCGAAAGGGGTCACGATCCATTCACAGTTCCTCCTTCCATTCGGTTCGTTCATTCCCGAAAAACAATTGCCCGCTGACCTGGGCGAATACGGGGCGTTCCATGACCAGGATACGCTGACGAGGCGGCATCCGCTCAATGCCATCCGCCGCAATGTGCTGCGTGAAGTGGACCTATTGATCATTGATGAGGTGAGCATGTTACGTGCTGACCTGTTGGACGCGATCGACTTCCGAATGCGCAGTGTTCGCCAGAACCGCTACCAAAGCTTTGGCGGGGCGCAAGTTCTCCTCATTGGCGACCTGTACCAACTGCCGCCAGTAGTGAAGGACGACGAATTGCGCGTGCTGAAACGATGGTACGCAAGTCCGCACTTTTTCGAATCGAAAGTGATCAAGGAGCACGGCTACGCCCACATCGAATTGGACAAGATCTTCCGGCAGAGCGACGGGAAGTTCATCGACATCCTCAACAACCTTCGGAACAATACCGTGACACCCGAAGATGTAACGGAACTGAACAAGCACTACAAACCCGTTATCACCGATCAGGAGTCGAAAGGCGTGATCACCCTCACCACGCACAACCGCATTGCCGACGAGCTGAACCAACGTTCGTTGGCCAAACTGCCTGGCAAGTCACACACCTTCGACGCCACCGTGGGCCTCGAATTCCCAGAGAGCATGTTCCCAGTGCTACAACGGATGGAGTTGAAGGAGGGAGCACAAGTGATGTTCGTGAAGAACGACATGGACAAGGCGTACTTCAACGGAAAATTGGCGCAAGTGGAACGCATCGATGGTGACGGCATCGAAGTGAAAATGGACACTGGCGAAGCGTATGTGCTGAAGAAAGAAACGTGGGAAAACAAACGCTACGTGGTCGATCCGAACACGAAAGAGCAGAAGGAAGACATACTGGGCACGTTCGAGCAATACCCGATCAAATTGGCGTGGGCCATTACTGTTCACAAGAGCCAGGGCCTGACCTTCAGCAAGGCCATCATTGATGTAGGGTCGGCCTTCGCGCCGGGACAGGTCTATGTGGCGCTTTCGCGATTGCGGTCGCTGGAGGGATTGATCCTGAGCACACGTATCGATCCATCCGTGGTGAGCAGCGACAGGGAAGTTGTGGCGTTCACGCAACGCGGCTTCGAACAGGAGCCCTTGCTGATGCAGTTGAAGGCCAGTCAACGCGAGTATCTCCAACTGCTCCTCAGGGGTACGTTCGACTTCAGCGACATGCTCCGGAAAGTCGAGTACACACAGAAGGACCATCCGGAAACCGCACAGTTCGAAGACGAGCGCATGAAGACCGCCCTGCAGGTCTTCACAGAAAAACTTCGCATCGAGGAGGAGAATACGCAGAAGTTCCGCAACCAGCTGGTGCGTTTGATGCAAGAAGACAAACGCGCTGAGTTGCTTGTGCGGATCGAGAAGGGCGGTGCATACTACGGCGAGCTTCTTCAAGCCCAGATGAAAGTGTTGTTCCAGCACATGGCACAGGCGGAAATGCTCAGCAAGACAAAGGAGTATGTGAACGCCCTGAAGGAGATCGACGGCATGCTGATGAAGAAGATCGCCACGATCGCCAAGGTGGGCTACCTCACCAGGTGCATCTTGAACGACGAAGAGGTGAAGAAACAGGATGAGCTGGAGCGAGGCCTCGCTTCGAAACGCGCAGCGATGGTGGGCGACGTGCGCGCTTGGGCGGAAGAGAACCGGCCGAAAGCCAGTGGCAAGTCAGGCAAAAAGAAGAAGGCCGTAGAGAAGAAAGAGAAACCGGAGAAGGGTAGCACCTACGAAAAGACCTATGTCTTGCGCCGCGAAGGCTGGACATTGGACCAGATAGCCGCAGAGCGTTCGATGGCGAAGAGCACGATCGAAGGGCACTTCGCGCGCGGCATCGCGGAAGGCGCGATAGACATTGACGGACTGATGCCGGCCGAGGAACGCGACACTATCGCGGACTGGATGCGTGAGAATCCCAAGGACGGATTGAACGAAGCACAGAAGAATTTCCAAGGAAAATTCAGCTACGGCCAACTGCGAATGGTGCAGGCCTGGCTCAAGAAAACGGAGTAGCTAGTTCGGAGCCAGTGGATCCGCGAGCGCCAATTCCGGGTATACGAACTCGTCGCTGGCATTGGGTGCATTCCCTGAACCCTCCTTGCCAAGGATCGGTCTTACCGTGAACGCTTTCATGGCATCGGCAGGAAAGGGTTTGATCAATGACTTGATCGCTTGCTCATCCGTTTCGCTGTTGATCGGCGTTAGCCATTGCCCTTCTTCTTCCTCGGTGAGGATCACAGGCATACGGGGCCCATCCAACTTCGGATTGTTGTGGATGCGGTGGAGCAGGTCATTTCCAACAGTGGTCACGATGCTGAACGTATGGAGCGACTTGCCGCTCTCCCTATCCATCCATTCATTCCAAAGGCCGGCCAATGCGAAGTGGTCACGATCCTTCAAGTGAATGAAAAATGGATAGGTGCGTTTGCCGAAGTGGTGATGCTCATAGAATCCTTCCACATACACGATGCAACGTTTCTTCTTCGCGGAAAGTCGGAAAGCAGGTTTCTCGAATATCGTTTCACCGCGAGCGTTCAACGTTTGGTTCCATATCTGCTTCTGTTGTCCAGCGTCTTTGACCCAAGAAGGCACCAACCCCCAGATCGTGAGCTGGGGGTCGCGTGGCTTATCGCCGGTGTACAGCACAAGCTGGGGATGAGAAAAGCCGTTGGCATAGTGGTGATCGAACTCAGGGAACGGCAGAAGCAACTTCTCCAGCTTCTCCACCAATTCATTGTCACCGCGCGACTTGGCGATGCGGATCGACATTTCGGTTCGCGCCTTCACTCCGTAGCACATTGTGCAAGTTTACTGGTGTTGCTTTGCTCCATGGAACCCGCGAAGCCCACACATCGATCCCTGCTGATCATTCAACCCAGCGCGAAGATCTCGGAAGAGGTAATACTCCTGCGCGAGCGGTTGCATGAGCGTATCGGCAACTTCAGCGGAAGGAAAGTGATCCCTCATATAACCCTGTTCTTTGCTGACCTCCATGCCGAGCAGGAAACCAAACTGCGAAAAACCATCCACGAGGGATGCAAAGGGCAACGGCCCTTCGTTCTGGAATATTCAGGCATAACGCACTTCCCGGATCAACAGACCATCTACATCAGCCCTGTCCAACACGAGGCCATTGCTTCTGTAAGGAACGCGATCGTCGCTTCGGTAAAGAACGATCCGGTGCTGGGCTCACACGTGCGTGAAACGGTTCAGCCGCACCTCACGATCGCAGCGGGGTTGAAAGATGATCAGTTCAAGCAGGCCTGGCAGTTATTGGAACCCCACTCGTACAACGCCACTGACGACGTGAACGAGGTGGTGCTGATGCGCAGAGAACTGCGGCCTGGAGCAGTGTATGAGATGATCGCTAGGCATCCGCTGAGTTGATCACAACGAACCGATCACGTTCAATGACCAACACCTACCTCACCTTCAACATGCTTTTCACCTGCTGCCTGGTCCCGTTCTGCAACCGGCAGTAGTAAAGACCCGCAGGCAGTTCATGCAGATCGCATGCAATGGTATGTTCACCGGCAGCGACATCCTTGTTGATCACCATTCGCACAAGTTGTCCGGCCTCATTCGAGATCTGCAGCATCACTCGCCCACCGTTGGATGTATAACGCATCGTAGTACTGTCTACGAACGGACTGGGGTACACTTCCAGGAGCGATGTTCCTGCACCTTGGTTGGCTTCATGCACACCAACGTTCAGGCATTCCGTCGGATCCACCAATGCAAGGTTCTGATACGTATCAAGGAGGATCGTGTCCACACTCGTTTGTGGAATGCAGAACCAATCTTTCAGCACGCTGGCATACACGCTACGAAAGTCGTACTGCATGGGCAGGTTCGTGCTGAAATTGGTGTCCACCGGTATCTCGGGGTTCTGGCCCAACATACCTGGGATCACTTTGCTGC
>JANNYL010000447.1:0-3192 GCA_031410075.1 Flavobacteriales bacterium | reverse complement strand
CTGCTGGGCTCGTCGTCCGTGCCGATGCGGACTCCCTGCACCACCAGGTCCGCGATGCCATCGTTCGTGATATCGATGCTGTCGTTCGGCGCGAAGCCGCAGTAGTTGCGGTCGAAGTCGGGCTGGGCAAGTCCACCACTTGCAAGCGCCATCGAGAACAGGAAGGTGCTGATCCTCATCGTTCGAACAAGGAAATGTACGCCACATTCAAAGGGAACTCCCCCGGCCCGGTCCGATATACCTCGTCGTTGTAGTGCCCGCAAAGTGGCTTGCAATGGGTGGGATGAAGATGTAGCAATTGATACCTGTAGCGCGGTCCGTTGGTCCCGGGCCGCTCGTCCAACACCAGCACACGGTAGTTGTCCATGTGGAAGTGGTTGGGCACTACGAGTATGTAGTTGTCCTCCGCGAAGGGGAACTGGCGCTTCCCGTTGCGGCGCCAGGTGGATGGATGCATCCATTGCTGCGGCCGCTCGGTATTCCGTTGGAACAGGTGGAACGGTGTGCCGGTGGCGGTGGCTGGTAGGTTGTTCTCATCCAGCAGCACGATGCGCAGGCCTTCCACCACGTTCGTATCACCTTCCACATGCGGCCGTACCACAATGATGGAGTAGTGGTCGAAGGCGCAATGCTGTGCCTGGAGCATGAATGGCAGGAGGCCGAAGAGCAAGGTGGTGGCGCGCATCGGTGCGCTGTACCCGCAACGGCGCGAAAGGTTCGAACTTCGGATCGCGATGCGTGTACCGGTCAATGTGGGGAATGATCCATGCGTTGGTCAGCATCTGCGCGATGTGGATCTCCTTACTGTGCCAAGGGCTTTACTTTGAGGTGGACGAACGATACAAGAAATGAGGTCCATCCTGATCTTCATGATCATCGCACCCCTGCTCGCGGATGGGCAGGATACGAAGCGCTTCCAACGCGCGCTCGTCTCCGACAACGACCGCGCAATGGACCGTTGGATGAAGCACGAGCTCCACCGTCATCGCAAAAGGCAGTTGATCAGCACACCGAATGGCAGCTACAGTTCCTATACGCCCACGTACGACAGCCTTGTGGCCTTCCTGCGCCGCCAGCCCGGTGTGGAGGATGCCGCATGGGACAAGTGCATCGGCAAGATCGACATTTGGCCCGGTCACAGTAACATCGGCTTGCGCTGGACCGAGGGTGGTCAGGTCTTCGAGCGTTGTTGGAACGTGCAGGAAGGGATCCCCGGCACCATCAACTTCTTCGGTTGGCACCCGCATGTGCGCAAGAACCGCGAGCAACTGAAGTACAGGAGGGCGCTGGAGTGCCCCGGCTTCGTGGAGCAGCAGCGGCGGTATTGCCTTGGTGCGAGGTATTAAGCACCATTCACCGGAGAGGCAGGACAGGGCCATGGCCCTGTCCGCTTCGGCCGGCGTATGGCCCGTTCCGTCAGCTTCGTTTCCGTATCCGTTGCCTAAGGTGACGTAGGTCACCTTAGGCAACGCAGGCGTTCGTCAATTTTGGTGCGAGAAGATCACCATCAACCAAGGACCATGCGCCTACGAACACTGAGCATTGCCGCCCTTATCGGCATCCACCTCCAAGCCCAGGTCACCGTGGATTGGAACGTGCTCGAGGTGGGGCTGTCCATTGCCCTGGACCAGCAGAACAACGTGTTCACCGTGAACAACGACGGCAATCTGGGGGGCGACATCACCCTCACCAAACGCTCCTCCACCGGCGCACTGCTCTGGACCGCAGCCTACAACCAGACGAGCACCACGCTCACGGACCGAGCGACCTGGGTGGCCACGGATCAACAGGGCAATGCCATCGTGACCGGTACAATAACCAGCGGGTTCTCCAACCCCGTGAACGCGAGCAGCCTCGTGGAGAAGTTCAGTCCTACGGGTCAGCTGCTCTGGCGCGTGGTCTATGAGAGCGGCTTCGATGGCTCGAGCACCCGCAAATGCGTTGTCGATAAGGCCGGGTACATCTATGTGCTCGGGTTGAGCCCGTCCGTCACCAAGGTGAAGAAGATGGCGCCCGATGGCTCCACCGTCTGGAACTGGTTGGATGTCGGGATCGGCGGACCCATCAACATCAAGTTCACCCCGGACAGCGCGCTCGTCATCTCGCACCGAGGCATAACGGGGAGCGTGAACGGCTACACGAAGCTCACGCGGAACGGCACCACGATCTGGAACTACACCGCGAACAGCCTCACCGTGGGCGACCTCGCCGGTGATGCGGCAGGCAACACCTACCTGGTGCACACCGCATACCCCAGTTCCACCAGCAGCATCATCCGGAAGGTCTCGCCCAGCGGCACGCTCATCTGGCAGAACAGCTATCCCATCACCGCCTACCGGGTGGAAGTGGGCAGCGACAACGCCCCGGTCATCAGCGGCTTCCCCTCGGGCGGCAGTGGCGGCGCGGCCTTCCTGAAGGCCGATGCCAGTGGCACGCAGCTGTGGGTGAACAACAATGCCGATGGGCCGGAGAACTACCTCCTCCATGCCCAGATGATGATGGACGCGTCCAACAACGCCTACCTCTGCGCGGGTACGCTCTTCGCCATGGGCATCTGCAAGGTGAACAGCGATGGCAGCACGGGCTGGTTCATCACCACGCCCAGCAGCTACAGCAACGGTTTCGCCCTGGGCAGCGACTACGCGGTGTATGTGACCGGTGGCGGCACTGCGCGCCTCGCACAGCCGGTGCCGGGCATCCTGCTGGCACCCCGCCTCTTGCTCGATGGTCCGTTCGTGAGCGGCACCGGCCTGATGGACGACGGGCTCCGCACAGCCGGCTTGATCCCATTGGCCGATCCCTATCCCGCGCTGGGCTACGTGCATGCGGGTGCGCCATCGCCGTCCACATCCACAGGAGCGCTCGCCATCACGGGCAACAATGCCATCGTGGACCATGTGCTGCTGGAATTGCGCGCCTCCGGCAACAATGCCGTCGTGGTGGCGTCGCGCACAGCACTCGTGCAACGCGATGGCGATGTGGTGGACATGGATGGCACCAGCGCGGTGACTTTCGCCGCGCCAGCAGCCAGCTACTTCGTGGCCGTTGGTCACCGCAATCATTTGACCTGCATGACCGCGAGCCCCGTGGCGCTCAGCGGCACCCCCACCACCGTGGACTTTACAACACCCACCACGCTCACCTACGGCACGGACGCACGCAAAGCGATCGGCAACGTGCGGGTGTTGTGGG
>JANNYL010000446.1:0-3210 GCA_031410075.1 Flavobacteriales bacterium | reverse complement strand
AGCCGTAGCCATAACCATAGGCATATCCATACTTGTTCCGGTCAATATCCACGCCGTTCAGAATGGCGCTCAACCGCGTGATCCGATTCTCGTTGATCAAGCGGTCAACATTGTGGATGAACGCTTTTTTGCTGTAATCCGCCCTGAAGATGTAGACCGGATAATCGGCCTGTTGGATCATGCTTATCCCATCAGTAACGAGCCCTACAGGAGGATTATCGATCAGGATCATATCGTACGTGGCGCTCAGGTCCGTAAGGATCTGCTGCATGCGAGCGCTTTGGATCAACTCGCTGGGATTGGGTGGGATCGGGCCCGCAGTGATGAAATCCAAATTCTTCAATGCGCTCTTTTGGATGCAATCCGTAACACTGTCCTTGCCGATCAGCAGGGTGCTCATGCCCCGGGTGTTCTCCACGCCAAAACCCAAGTGGATCTTCGGCTTTCGCATGTCCAGATCGAGCACTACACAACGCTTTCCACTGAAGCTGATAATACCCGCCAGGTTGATGACCACGAAAGTCTTGCCTTCTCCGCTGATCGTGCTCGTTACCGCCAACATTTTGGGGCCTGGCGAATTATCCACGAATTGCAAATTGGTGCGGACGCTTCGAAAGCTCTCGGCTATCAAGCTCTTCGGGGTCTTATCAACCAACAACTGGCTTACCGGGATCTCCTTCTTGTACTTGGGAACCATGCCAAGGATACCGATCGATGAGTTGCTGTATTGGGCGATGTCGTTCAGCGACGTGATGTTATTGTGCAGGAGATACCGCACCAGTACGATGAAGAGTCCTATGATGATCCCCGTAAGCAGGTAGCTGAGCAAGACCACTCCTCGATCCGGTGATACCGGCGAACTGGCCAACTGGGCCGGCTCCAACACCCGATTGTCCGAAACGTAACCCGCATTGCTGATCCTGTATTCAATGTCTTTTTCAAGAAGCTGCGTGTAATATTTTTCATTGATATTGGCCAACCGTTGCACCCGACCGTACGCCAACTCCTGCTCAGGAACAGTGAGAAAACGCTTTTCGAACGCGTTGATCTGTGAATTATAGTCCGCCTTGCGAGAGGCCAAACGATCGCGCAATGTGGCGATGCTCTCCAAAATGAGCCTCCGTTGCACGTCTATCTGCCTATCCAGGTTCAATACGGCGGAATGGTCCGGTTTGGCTTCAACAAGAAATTCTTCCCGCCGTTGCAACAGGCTTTCCATCGTGGCAATGAGCTTGGACAAGGTGTTCTCGTAGGAAGTCCCTACCAACAAAGGCAGCAGGTCATACACATCAATACCCTCCGGGTTCTTCTTTGCACCTACCTCAATGCGATCCAGCAAATTGTCCTCGATCTCCAACTGAACGATCTGGCTCTCGTACTCGTCGGTCCTCTTCAACAACATAGGCATCAGGTCATCCATATTGCTGATCCTGTTGTCCATATTGAACTCTTGCAACTTCACTTCACTTTGGCGCAATTCATCGAAAACGATCGCCTTCTGATCTTCGATGAACTTCAGCACTTTTTGGGCGCTTTCGCTTTTCCGTTCAACATCGTATTCGATGAACTCATCGGCCATCGCCTGTGCCAGGTCCCTCGCTAAAAAAGGACTATGGTCCTTGCACGATACGACCATCGTTTTCGCATTCACATCGGCAACTCCTATTTCGATGATCGAAGCAAATCGGGATACCAAGGCAGGTGTACTGTTCAGTACGAAATACATGACACCCTTATCCTCCGGTTTTATCAAGGTGGAACCGATCACAGTGTGTATGACCCCCTTGAAATGAGGCGTGCTGAACGATCGGTTGAGCGGGTATACGCCAGACACTTCCTGGCCCGCTATCATATAAGACATCTTGGCCGTACCGTTCTCACCCGGATCAATGGTCACCGGCACATCAAGAACATTGTTGTCGAGGATCTCGAAATCCTCTATCGTGAACGGCGTTTCGGTATAGAACTCGTTTGTCAGGATCTGCCCCTTGAGGAAGTAGCTCACTTTTACCGGGAGCCGTTCGATCGCTTTGGCAACGAAGTATTTGGACCGCATCAATTCCACTTCTGCCAACAAGGTTCCACTCTCTACAAGACTTGATACGTTCAGGACTTTCTGGGCCGTGTTCGAACCACTCAGCTGCAGTATTGCCCGACTTTGATACGTATTCGGCGTATACCGCAAGTAGATCCAGGCTGCCGCGAAGGACAACAGCACGCACAAGGTGATCCAAATGAGGGATCTCTTTACGATATATAGGAAGAGTCCGAGATCGAACTCGTTACTGAAATTGGAAATACGCTCCCGATAACTGTCAATATTGACCGCCCGGTTGCTGACGTCATCATTCAGCATGTGTTCTCCTGAGCTATTGGCTGAATCCCCTTACTATACCGATCACCAGAACAGTGGTGGTTAGCAGGGTAATGAACGGGTTGATGTCATTGATAAGTTCACGCGCGATCTCCGGGTTGGGTTGCACATAGACGATATCGTCCGCGAGCATGACCATGTCCGCGTTCTTCAGTCCTTTGATATCGCTCATGTCGAATTGGTAGACCTTTCTAACGCCCGTACTGTCGGTCCGGAAAAGCTTCACTTTTCTCGAATCCGCTCGCCGGCTCAATCCTCCGGCAGCCGCAATGGCTTCCAGCAAGGTCGTATTACTGTTCTCCAAGGGTATCACGCGTGCATCACCACCACCACCCGGGAATACCACCACTCGCCGGGTGTTCACTTGCAATTGCACGAACGGTCTGTTGTAGTACAACGTAAAGCTTTTTTCCAACATCATCTCCGCTTCACGTATGGTCAACCCTGCCAAACGGACCAAGCCCAGCAAAGGCAATTTCGCCTGTCCATCGAAGTCCACCTGATAATTGAACGCAGCGCGCTGCAAGTTCCGCTGGCCCGTTCCATTGTCGTCCACCAGATCGATCATCCGGAAACCATCGTTCGCGAACAGCCGGAAGGTGATCTGGTCATTGGCCTGAATGCGGAAAGCTTTGGGCAAACTGTCCGAAACCTGATCGAACTTGTAATCGAGCGGGGTTTTGAACATGATGTCCCGGTTGATGTTGCAACTCGTGAACAGCACGCACAACACGACCAGCAAACCCAAGGACTTCACCATTCCGATCTATTTCGCGCAAAAGTAACCATCCTCCGTTGCCCGGTCACCCGAGCAGCTGTTGGTAGAGAAGGGCCGT
>JANNYL010000445.1:0-1514 GCA_031410075.1 Flavobacteriales bacterium | reverse complement strand
GTAACGGTGCCTAACCCGCGCGCCATGCTCGACCTGAGCAATGATGTGACCCGGGGCTTCCTGGCTCCACGGGTAACGTTCGCACAACGGCCACCCGCTCCGGTGAACTCCCTGTTCATCTTCCAGACGGATTCTGATGCCGTTACCGGTGCACCGCGCGGTTTCTACTATTACGATGCAACCATTCCGCAATGGTCCCGCGTGGCCAACGGACCCGGTTGGAAGTTGGGCGGAAACTCGCTTACCAACCCAGCCGTGGATTACATCGGCACCTCCAATGCCCAGCCCTTGGTCATTCGAACCAATGGCGTGCAACGTGCCTTGTTGAACACCACCGGCCAGTTCCAATTGGGTGATGTTCCGCTGCAAGCCCCTACCGAACGCTTGGATGTGAAAGGTGGTGTGCGCATTACCGGTACCAGCGCCGTTGCCGCAACCGAAGGCGCCATTCGCTACAACGCAGCGACAGGTGCGCATGAAGGGTATGTGAACAACCCTCTTGGCGGTGGCCAGATCCAATACGTGGGCTGGTACCAATTGGAGAATGCCTTCAAGGTGCGCGTGAAACAGAAGTACCAGAGCGTACCGGTGATCTCGTGCCAATACCCTGCTCCTGTTGTAATACCTGCCGGTGCTACAGCCGGTTCATGGCCTGTGATCGACGTGAACGGGGCGGGCGCGAACCCTAGCACGGCCGCAACGCTGGAGACCCCCTTCAGCATGTTCTGGGAAGATGGTCGCCACCAGTACCTCTACCTCAGCCAGGACCTGATCAACCTGAACGTTTGCCCGAACACGGATATCAAGGGTATTTCGTTCCAAGCGGCTGCGGCTGGTTCTGCTTTGGGGATGCGCAATATCCGCATCAATATGAAGAACGAGCCCACCAACAACCTCACGGATTTCATTTATACAGGTTTGCAGCTTGTGCATTCCTTGCCATCAACCCCAACGTTCGTGCCGGTGAACGGATGGAATTCTTTCAACTTCAATACCAGTAATTGGCAATGGCTCGGGCCCGGCTGGAACATGTTGGTGGAATTCGGTTTCGATAACCAGGATTGGACCACCGACTGCCCTGTGTTCTACGAGACCACGGCCTACAACGCCATGGCCGGGGTTCGTTGCGATGCATGCGGAAGTGTCAACCCCGGAAATTCGACCTGTACCTTCTTGGTGGCGAGTGGTTTGTGCGGTAATGGATTGAGTGGTGGGGTAGGTACTTGCCCCACTGCCATCAGCAACATTCCTCCAGGAGCTGTTCCCTATCCGCCAGCGAACGTATCACCGCAGATCTTCGTGGACCCCACCCATATTCAATGCCAAGGCTGGAGCCATACGCCAGGTCCTCAGCTCACCTTCGCCATGAACGGTTCACCTACCTGCGATTGTACGTTCCAGTACACTGCTGCGGTTGGTGTTACCGCACGCCGCCCGCTGTTGAAATTCGATGCGCAAGTGAACGGTGTGGGTATCAGCTACCCGAACGGAAACTACTTGCTGTCGCAAGAGAG